>NZ_VMMF01000003.1:0-134407 GCF_013277075.1 Streptococcus sp. 959 | reverse complement strand
GAACTGCGGGCTCACCTTTGCCAGTTACAACAGCTTCTGGTAATTCAGGTTGAACTGCAGGTTCGCCTTTATCACTTACAACTGCTTCGGGTAATTCTGCCTGAACCGCTGGCTCACCCTTGTCACTTACTACTGCTTCAGGTAACTCTGGCTGGATCGCTGGCTCACCCTTGTCGGTTACCAGAGTTCCAGCTTGTACATCCTTATGTTCTGCTAATTGTGATTGAGAATTTGAAGATTGTTTCTCTTCTTTTCTTGGATTCGTTAATTCTGTAGAAAGAGGGTTTTCAACTACTTGAACTTCTGTCGGCTTAGTTGAAGAAACAGTTTTTTCTTCCTGAATAGCCTGTACTGTTGATGGATGTTCTACAAAATTTGGTGTAACACTATAATCCACCTTTTGTTGTTTTGTAGGAGTGGCTACTGATTTTTCTTGATTATTTACTTTAGACTCAGAAGTCGTTTTCCCCTCTTTGATATATCCAATATATGTGTAACCTGAAATGGCTTTAGGAAGAGGTAATTTTTCTCCAGAGGTCAATTCATAGTCAGTATTGTAATTTAGCAAAAGATTATTTTCTAAAGCATGAGCGGATACAAGAACACCATTTCCTATTCCTGCAACCAATACTAAATGTAATACCGTTTTATTCTTAACTTTTTTCTTAGAAACGGCAAAAATTAAAATTCCCAGAGCTGCTAAGCTAGCACCAGCAACTAGGGCTTGCATCTCATTCTTGCTTCCAGTATTTGGCAATTCTCCCAGTTGATTTTGGGAATTTAATTTATAAACAAGATAATAAGTCTCATCATCATTCTCCACGTATGTCGGAATATCATAGACAAGCTTATTCTGCTCATCTGATGATAGCTCTGACTCTGTCACATATTTATAGTGAACACCTTTAGTCTCTTGAGCTTCTACAGATGAACTACCTAATACAGACATAAAAAATAAACTTGAAATCGTTGCAGATACAAGTCCTACTGATAATTTTCTAAATGAAAAACGCTGCTGTTTTTCACCAAAATACTTTTCCATTATTCCTCCTTGAAATAAAATTTATATTTATCTTACGAAGGCCTTTAATATATTAGCGTATTATCTATAAAAAAGGCATTACACTTTGATTATACTCTTAATTTACCAAAAAGTCTTAAAATTGCATTACGTTTTCATACTTTGTTTTATATATAAAATACCAAGCAATAATGTTTGCAATTCCCTATTATCTTTTTCCATAAAAGAAAACCCACCATGGCATTTCCACGGTAGGTGTTACTTATATCAATAATCGTTCTAAAAATGGTTTGAGACAGTTTAGGAGAATTCCTTCTATCCAGCTTTCTTGTGCTGAGGATAGGTGATCTGCCTGGAGGCTTTCTTTTAGAAAATTTCGGACTTGTTCTGGTGAGATTTCAAACTCAAAAGCTTTCATTTTATAGAAAAAGTCGACGAGATGATTTGACAGGTATGCGGTTGAAAAGGGAACTTCGCCACTTTTTCGATATTCTAATAAGAGCCGAGCAAATCGAGCTTTTTCTTCAGGAAGCTCACGGAAATAGGAATTGAGGAGCCAGGTCTGCTTCTGCTTTCTTTCAACTGGATCCTGACTCGCAATTCGTTGGTCTTTTTCCAACTCTTTTTGGTATTGTTTGGCCTTGATAGCCCGTTCTGTTCTATTTTTACCAAAAAGAATTTTCTCCCATTTTCGTTCTTCTTGAGTTAGGGTTTCTGTAAAGCCAAAGTAATCCTGATAAGCACGCTCTGCCGGTCCCATGGCTAGGACCAGATTGTCTGCATATTGTTTGGCGATTTTATCCCTCTTCTTACGCTCCTTCTCTGCCTGGATACGCAGTTCTTGTTCGTAATCAATTTTCTCCTTTCCTAATTTGACAAGGTAGAGTTGATCATCCGGTTTTCCAAGTAAAAAGGGTTTGATACATTTTTCAAGGACTTCTTCCATGCGAGCCTTTTTCTTTGGCTCTGCCTTGGTCCAACTTCCTCCCTGAAAGACTTCTAGGAAGAGGTGGTAGTCTTTCTCAGGCGAGAACTGATTTCCACGATTGGGTTTGAAAACACCTTTTTCCCAGAGCCACTTTAGAAGACGCTCGTCAAAGTCACTTTTATTGACCTTGATTTTCTCCTTTTTCTGGGCTTTTCTGGTCAGATTTTCAACCTTTCTAAGCAGTTTTTCTTCCTCTTCCAGTTGCTGGTCAAGGGACAATCGGTGAAAATGACGAACACAATCGCTACCGATTGGAAAGAGGCGTTTGCCTGTGACACCATTAAAGAGTTCGTAGGCGTATTTGATAGCATTTCCACAGACACAATTGCTACGGCCGATACCATTAAAAATCAAGGAAACTTCATTCCATTCCTTGGTAGCTTGTTCCCAAGTATCCGCTTTTGAAGCCTGTAAAACTGCATCGTGCAAGGCTTTTCTAACTGGAAGTGTCATGAGGTCTCCTTTCTAGATTATACTTTTACAACTTGAACCTCTTCTTTACCGAGTAGTATCAAGTATTTTTCAATATTTTCAATCGAATAGGCTCGTGATAAAGCCTCTTCGTATAGGGCTAATTGACCACGATAGCGGTCTATGAGTTGACTTGGCTCATCATAGCGGTCTGTCTTATAGTCAAAAAGAACGATTTTGTCCTCGTAAAGCAGATAGCCGTCCAAGATTCCACGGACAACGAAGTCTTCCTGACTCTTTTGGTCTCTTTTGAGCATGGAGAAAGGTTGTTCACGATAGAGATGGTTGGTATTGGCAAGAATTTCCTGACCAAGTGCTGTGTCAAAGAATGCAAGGATTTTAGCAATATTGATCTTGTCTTTGACAGTTTGGCTTGTTTGAACTTGTTTGAGAGTTTCTGTCAGGCTAGCAAGGGTTGGTTGTTGGCTGAGATCAATTCTCTGCATCAGTTCGTGGGTAGCACTACCAATCTCAGCTCCAGTTACCTTTTCTTTGGTTGAAAAATCTGACAAATCAAAGCTGATTTTCTTGTCTACTGACTGGCTTTGACCTGCAATCTCGACACCTTCCATATCCATAACTGGTTCGTAGAATTTCTTGATTTGACTTGGGGTTTGAACACTAGGAAGTTCAATGGCTGCACGATGAAGAGTATTATAGACTTCCACCTCTTTCAGCATTTCAAGAGCTTCTTTAATGGTTTCTGACTGACGATTGTCTGCTTGGGAGCTATCTTGGAGAGGACTCTTGTTTTCCAATTCTCCTATATCTTCTCTAGTCAACTGATCTTCACCAACAAAACGATAACTAAAGTTGAGATTGTCCTTGGCAAACGCTTTGGTAATAGCCCAAAGCCAATCTTGGAAATTCTTGGCTTGAAGTCTAGTGTTGCTATTTAGTTTTCCATTTTTAGCTGCTGGGTATTCCTTGGCTTCCAGCTTTTCACGAGAACCCTTACCGACAAGATAGAGCTTTTTCTCAGCCCTCGTCATGGCAACATACAGCAGACGCATCTGCTCAGAATAGCTTGCCAGATGCAATTCCTCTTCATTCTGTATATAAGTTAGGCTAGGAATAGAGAGTTTGATGGTTTTAGGATAGTGAGCTTCTACTGCTCCTGTCTCCATTTTAGCAATGTATTTGACACCTAGTCCATTTTTACGGCTGAGAATGACTTCTGACATGCTGTCTTGCTTGTTAAAATCCTGATCCATATTGAGAATAAAAACGTAAGGAAACTCCAGCCCTTTACTCTTATGGATAGTCATGAGTTCTACAGCATCCTTGGGCGGTGCGACTGCCACGCTTGCAAGATCGTGCTGGGCTTCTAAGACTTGGTCAATCATACGAATAAAACGCGATAAGCCCTTGAAATTACTCTTTTCAAATTGATCAGCACGCAGTGCTAGGGCATAGAGATTGGCCTGTCTAGCAGGACCATTTGGCAAAGCTCCAACATAGTCATAGTAAAAACGGTCGTTGTAAATCTTCCAAATCAAGTCATAGAGGGAGTGGGTTTTGGCATACGAGCGCCAAGAATCCAAGATATCCATGAATTGATTTAGTTTCTCCACTAAATCAGTATGAATCAAGTTTTTATGGCTAGCCACTTGTTTTTGAGTATTGACTAACTTCTCATAGAGATTCTCTTTAACTTTGTCCTCATCTTTCTGAAGTGACAAACGTGCTAACTCGTCCTCGTCAAATCCAAACATTGGAGACTTCATAAAGGCAACCAAAGCATAGTCTTGTAGGGGATTGTGAATGACACGAAGGGTATCCAGCATAACTTGCACTTCTAGAGATTGGAGATAATTGTTCTGCTCACCGTCAGTTTTGACAGGTATCCCGTACTCAGACAGGGCGAGGAGAATCTGGTCATTGCGACTGCGACTGGAGGTCAGAAGGGCAATTTCTTTAAAAGCAACACCTTTTTTCTGATGAAGTTTCAAAATCTCCTTGATGACTAATCGCATCTCACCTGTTAGTTTCGTTTCTGCCTGACTCTCTTCTTCCTCACCAGAATCGTCCTTATCGTAGAGGAGAAATTCCGCCTTGTTGTCTGGATTAGGAGTTAGTTTGCGATTGGCAAAAACAAGCTGGTGCATACTATCATAGTTGATTTCGCCGACTTCTTGGTCCATAAGGCGTGCAAAAACATCATTGGTTGCTGACAGCACTTCTGAACTACTACGGAAATTTTCTTTGAGGAGAATCAGCTTGCCCTCTTTTGGATTTTGCGCATAGCGTTGGAACTTTTCATTGAAAATCTGAGGATCTGCCTGACGGAAACGGTAGATAGACTGCTTGATATCCCCCACCATAAAGCGATTGTGACCATTAGACAGCAATTCCAACATCCGTTCTTGAATGTGGTTGGTATCCTGATACTCGTCGACCATGACTTCGTGGAAACGTTTCTGATAAGCCTCACGGACTTGCGGGAAATTCTCTAAAATCTCAATGGTATAATGGCTGATATCAGCGAATTCAAAGGCATTTTCCTGACGTTTGCGATGACGATAAGCCTCTACAAAATCCCTCATGAAAGTTTGGAAAGTCTTAGCCAGTTCCCATGTGTCTTCATGATACCGTTCTTGATAGTCGAGAATGGTTATCTGGTCCGCCAGTTGTCCTAGTTTAGCAAACTGGGTCTTTCTCTCTTCGTTGTAGGCATCGGCCAGTGGTTTCAAATCAGCCTTACGACTTGCATTTGTCAGAGCCCGACCGTTTTTCTCTTTAGAGATGGCGACAACACGCGCAAGCACTGCCTGATAAGCCTGACTATCAGACTCCTGATTTAAGGAGCCAATTTCATCCAGAATTAACTGAACATTTTCTAGATAAGCGGCCTTTGGAAACTCCTTGGCATCATTATCCAAATGATATCGGAAAAAGCTTTCCAAATCCCAAAGGGCTTGCTGGATTTGCTCAGTCAGTTTTTCTGTTTCACTGGTAAAATCAGCTTTTTCAAAGCCTTTGAGGAAAGAGTCCTTCAGCCATTTCTGAGGATTGCTGGTGGATTGGAGAAAGTCATAGATTTTATAGACCTGCTGGCGCAGACCACGTTCATCCTTGCCACGCCCAGCAAAGTTTTTCAGCAAATGACTAAAGGACTCTTTTTGTTTACCTTGGTAATGCGCTTCAAAGACCTCATGGAAGACTTCATTTTTTAGGATGAGTTGCTCGCTTTGATTTTGTAAAATACGGAAATTAGGCGCAATATCAATCAGATAGCCATGTTTTCCAAGGAATTTTTGTGTGAAGGAATCCATGGTTCCGATTGCAGCGTTAGGTAGGTCTACTAACTGGCGGCCTAAGTGTTGTTTGAGGTCAACATCATGGCTTTCTTGGATTTGTTGGCTGATTTTTTTCTCCAAACGTTCCTTAAGTTCAGTAGCCGCCTTAACGGTAAAGGTTGAGATAAAGAGTTGAGAAATTTCCACACCACGTGCTAATTGATCCAGAATACGCTCGGCCATGACAAAGGTTTTACCAGAACCAGCCGATGCTGAGACAAGGATATTCTGACCAGAAGTGTAGATGGCTTCAATTTGCTCAGCAGTTTTCTTTTGTTCCTTGCTCGAGTGCGCTTCTGCTTCTTGCAGTTTTTGAATTTCTTCCTCAGTTAAAAAGGAAATGGGCTTCATCGATTCAACTCCTCTCTTATTTTTTCAAACCAAGCTTGCTTGAGTTTTTCTCCGACCAGACGCTTGCCATCAGCGATGTCTAACTTCTCTAGGAAACGGGCTTGACCCAAGTGATAATTGGCTTCAAATCCTGTGATAGCTTGGTGTTGCTGAACATATGGAGCAATACTTCTGCCATTTTCAGTATAGGGATTGATGGCGAACTGGCCTGCTAAAATCTTCTCAGCTGCTTTCTTGTAAAGATAGGCATTGTAGTCCAGTAGGAGCTGGAATTCCTCATCTGTCAGCTGATTTGCCTTGTTTTTGTTGTAAAATTCGCCCAAATGACTGCTTTCTTTTTCTAAAAAGAGGCCTTGGTATTTCATTGACTTGCTGGATTCTACTACTGCTCCTGCTAGACTTTTAACGGACATCAGAGATTGGACTGGCTCAGCCATTTCCAAGTACATGGCACCGAAAAAGTTCTGCTCTCCTTCTCTTTTTAGGGCAGCTAGGTAGGTTGGTAACTGAGAATTGAGTCCATTAAAGAAATGCGGAAACTGGAACTGAGTCAGGCTGGACTTGTAGTCTACCACTCCTATCGCCCCATCAGCTTTTAAACGGTCAATCCGGTCAACCTTACCTCGTACAAAGACACTGCGACCATTGTCCAATTGAATAAAGGCTTGGTCTTTGCCGCCAAAATTCGCTTCCTCTTTGATGGTTTCGATAGCTGGATTGTGGCGGAGAATATGGCCAGTCGTCCGTGCCACATCAAGCAGAATTTCCTTGGTGAACTGGGCTTCCAAACTTTCTTGATAAATGGCTTCAAATTCGCGTTCCTGACTGGTTTCTTGAATAGCTTGTTCTAAACGTTGGTCAAAGGAATCTTCATCAGGCAGTTTCAAGGCCCGTTCAAAGATACGGTGCAAGAAATTTCCGTGACTACGGGCATCAGGACGTAGGCGTAATTCCTCCTGCAAGCCTAGAACATAACGGAGAAAATAACTGTATTGGTTACGGTAAAACTCCGTCAAACCAGATGTAGACAGGTAAAACTCCTGATCAGCAGGATAGAGCGCTTGTAAGGTATCCTTGGTCAACTGCTTACTACTTGGACTGCTTGGGAGGGCTGGATTTTCTAAACCTTGCTGGTCTAGTTTTTTACCCATCACACGCGCCAGAACTTTAATAAATGTCAAATCTTGCTCAGTCTCACTCATCTCGCCCTGCTGGTGATAGGCAACCAGGCTAGACAAAAGACTGTGATATGAGCCCATATCTTCCTTATCCAGCCCTTTGTGATTCATCCTCTTCTCTTTCCGACTAAATCCAAAATGGACTAGCTCTTGAATATAGGCAGATTCCTTACTTTCACTTTCATTAAAAAGGCTTGGAGCTGACAAGACCAACTGCTTGCGAGCAGAATTGACCAAGGAAAGCATGGTATAGCGATTTTTCTTGAGATTCTCACTGCTGGCAATCAGCAATTGCGCTCCATCTTCTGTCGCTTGGTTTAAGTTTTGTCTTTCTTCATCAGTCAAAAGACTGGTGTTTTGCGCAATTTTTGGTAAATTGTCCTGAGTCAGACCAATGGCATAGACAAAGTCAGCTGTCAGAGGAGCAATCAAATCATAGCTCTGCACCAGAACTGTGTCTACTGTTGCTGGAATAGTACGGTATTGAGATAGGCTCATCCCAGAATGAAGTAAAGCAAGGAAGTCCTCCAGACTAACTTGCGAACCAGAAAAAACAGTCGCAAATTGTTCTAAAACATGACAGAATGCCTTCCAAACTTCCGCTTGTCTTTCCTGTTCAAGAATTTCCATAGTGGCTGTCAAATCTTGCAACTGCTTGGTCACCGCTCCTTCTTTTAGAAAGACATTCCACTTTTGTAAGAAATTTTCAGCCTTCTGCTTTCGGCTGGCAAATAGGGGCTCAAGTGGTGCTAAAACTCTCAAACGAATGGCATTCAAGCGTTTCAAATCAAACTTTCCATGGTGGGATTTGGTGAAGGTTTGCTGAAAGGCTGGCAAGCCATTGATACCAAGATAGCGGATATATTGCTCAAATGAGTCAATATCAGCCTGACTAAGGTCGGTATACAAACCAGTTCTGAGGAGGTTAATCAAATCCTCCTGACGGAAACGATAGCGTTTCAAAGCTAAAATAGACTCGACAAACTGAGTTAAAGGGTGGTGCGCCATGGATTCGCTTCTACCAAGATAGAAAGGAATCTGATACTGGTCAAAAATAGTTTTAAGGGATAACTGGTAAGAAGCCACATCTCCCAGCAGAATACGAAAATGCTTGTAGCTCAGGTCTGGATCAGCATGTAATTTCTGACGGATACTACGGGCAACTAACTCCAACTCCTCCTTTTGCGTCAAACAAGACCAGATTTGTAAGTTTTCACGATCCTTCTCATCGACATCCAATGTTAATTCTGAAAAGTCATAAGAAGACTCCAACAAACGAGAGGCCTTGTCAAAACTATCCATCTTCTCATGAGTCTGAGAACAATCCTGAGCAGGTGTTTGGTATTTAGAGGCTAGATGATGGAAGAACTCCACACTGGCTTGGTAGAGATTCCCCTCGCTAAAAGGGCTGGTATAGGCTTTCTTACTAGCATAAACTCCAATGACAATCTCAACACCCTTGCCATGAAGCAAGTCCACAATCCGCTCTTCCTCGGCAGAAAAACGGGTAAAGCCGTCAATAACCAAGGAAATTTGAGTAAAATCACTACTTACTTTGTCATTCTCAATAGCCTCAATCAAATGGGACAACTGACTTCCTTGAGCCAACTGGCCTTGATTAAGATAAGCCGTTACCTTCTCAAAAATCAAGAGTAAATCCGCTCGCTTGTCCTCATCCGTCAAACTATCCAAGTCCAAAAAACTCATCTGAGCTTTGGTTATCTCGTGGTAAAGTTCAATCAACTGCTGGATAAATTGAGGGTCCTGCTTAATAGCACCATAAACACGTAAGTCCTTAGGATCGAGTTCCGCAAGGCACTTATAAAAGGCCATCCCAAGACCGATGTCATCTAGACTGGTTTTGACAGGTAGGTCATTCAAGACCAGATAACGAGCCATTTGAGCAAAGCGCGTGACGGTAATAGCAAAAGAAGCCTGCTGGGACAAGCATTCCAGCACGGCGCGTTCCTTTTCAAAAGAAAGAGAGTTGGGAGCGATATAGAAGACTCGCTTACCCGCGGCAACGAGCTCTTCCGCCTCTCTGGTCAGGATTTCTGTCAAAGAAGTCCGAATATCAGTATAAAGTAGTTTCATCTCAGCCTCGTTTGGTTTATCAAAGTTTCTTACTCTATTATAGCAAAGTTCGCTTCACAGACCAAATCCAAAATTCTAGTTGACAATCATTTAATTAGCAAATCAATCATGTTTCATCATCCACTTTCATATGCTGAAAGATATAGAGGAAAAAGTCTTTGGAAACTTCAAAATGTCCATAACGAAGTCGAGAAGTATAGTCTTTCCATTCAGGATGTTGTCTGGCTATTTCTATGGAGCAATCTTTGACCGGTTGATAATACTCAACATTTCGTCTAAAGGGAAAGAATCCTTCAAACTGCTCTACTTGATAGGCTTTGACATCAATAATTTTACCTACAGCCACAAAAGCCTGTAACTTGTCTTGACCGTTCATATCGTATTTTGGACTATAGTATAAAAGGTAGTCGCCTTTTTTCATACGATTTAAGGGGCCACCCTTTCCATGACAGACCTGGCAAAAATTCCCTTCAACTCCTCTTAAAACATGGTTCTTCGAAACAACTCCGACCCAATATCTAGGCATTTTTATCCTCCAACTCTACTAACATGCGATTAAAACCTTCTCTATCGTTAGAAAGTTTTTCAAAAAATTCTTCATCAATCCCCTCTACTAAGGGTAAAGCATGATTGACCTTCTCTGCGCCAGACTTCGTCACTGAGACCAGTTTTGCCCGACTATCCTTTGGATGTTGATCACGTTTAATGTAGTCTTTCTTCTCTAATAGTCTAACAATCTGGGAAACCGTCATAACATCCATACCGGTGAACCGAGCAATATCAACTTGCGTTACATATTCCTCTCTATTGCTCAGGAACAAGAGCGAGGTTAAAACGATAAATTGGGGCAAAGTGAGGCCAAGCGATTTCAAAACTCTTTTTAAGTTGCTTTCCCACTTGTTGTAGACTTTGATGAAAAGAAGGCCTGTAGATTCTGTTTCATCATTTTTGTAAATTGAATTAAAGTGATACTTTGACATTTTTTCTCCTTAAATATTAAGTATACATATTATATAAGAATTTATTTTGTTTTTCAAGAAAAGGAAAGTCGAATGTTACAATTCTGTCAGACATTTTATAGTCTATATGCTATAATAATACCAAAAGATAAAGAAGGAAGACCTATGATTAAACTACTAGCCTTGGATATGGACGGAACCCTCCTCAATGAAGCCAAGGAAATCCCACAAGCTCACATTACTGCTATTCACCAAGCTATCGAAAAAGGTGTCAAACTGGTACTTTGTACGGGACGCCCGCTCTTTGGTGTCCTCCCCTACTATCAAAAACTGGGACTTGACCTCCAGAATGAGTATGTTATTGTTAATAACGGTTGTTCAACTCACCAGACAAGTGACTGGGGACTAGTTGACTGGCAAGAACTTAGTCCAGCAGACATCGAATACCTCTATGACCTAGCTGAAAAAAGTGATGTTCAGTTGACTCTTTTTGATGAGAAGCATTATTTTGTCCTCGGTGGCAAGCCCAATGAAATCATTCAAAACGATGCCGAGCTAGTCTTTTCAGACCTGACTGAAATTTCACTAGAGGAAGCTACCAGTGGTAAGTACCGTATGTTCCAAGGTATGTTTTTAGGAACAGATAGTCAAACAGACGATTTTGAGCAGCGGTTTGCTGAGGAACTCTGCCAACGATTTAGCGGTGTTCGTTCGCAACCTGTCATTTATGAAGCTATGCCACTTGGTACGACAAAGGCTACTGCTCTATCACGCTTGGCTGAGATTTTGAAGATTGAGCCATCAGAAATTATGGCTATGGGCGATGCCAATAACGATATCGAAATGCTCCAGTTTGCAGGACTGGGCATTGCAATGGGAAATGCCAGCGATTATGTCAAATCCCTAGCTGATGATGTTACAGCAAGCAACGAAGAAGACGGCGTTGCGCGTGCCATTGAGAAATATATTTTATAATTAAGAAGCCCAGTTCATGTCAACTGGGTTTTGATATTTAAGAATTCCTAAAACTTTAGAAACTCTTTAGAAATGCTTGAGCTTTCTTTGATTTCTATGCTTTATACTAAAGTTATCAAAATAAATCAAAAGGAGAGAATCATGAAAACAGTACTTGACATTCATGGATTGTCCAAAAACTTTGCCAAACAAACTATTCTTCAAGATCTTCATCTAACGATAAGAGAGGGAGATATTTATGGACTTATCGGGAAGAACGGAGCTGGGAAAACCACCTTGATAAAAATCATTACGCAACTACTCTTTGCGGACAAAGGAACTGTTTCCCTCTTCTCCAGCAAAACGGAAAATGAGTGGAGCAAGTCTCTATCTCGAGTAGGTTCAGTGATCGAATCACCTGTAGCCCATAATCACTTAACAGCCTATCAAAATCTGAAATATTACTGTATGATTCGTCATATTCCAAATGCTGATCAAGTCATTCGAGAAACGCTGGACTATGTAGGCTTGTCAGATACAGGTAAAAAAGTCTTTCGTGATTTCTCGCTAGGAATGAAACAAAGACTTGGTATCGCCATTGCCCTTCTCTCCAAACCAGATTTCCTAGTCTTAGATGAACCTATCAATGGACTTGATCCAATTGGTATCAAAGAATTTCGTCTGATGATTCAACGGCTCAATCAAGAAAAAGGAATCACCATTCTCATTTCTAGTCATATCTTGTCAGAACTCTATCTCGTAGCAAATCGCTTTGGTATTCTAGATCAAGGCAAGATAATCCGTGAAATCAGCAAAGCTGAATTTGAAACACTAAGTGAGGATTATATTGTGCTTAAGACAGCTGATAAGGAGAAAGCTTGCCAAGTATTGAAAGAACAAATCCAGCTCCAGTTCAAGGTTGTTAATTCAGAAAACGAAATCCACATTTTTGGTCAGGAACAAGATGTCAAACAGATTCTTAAGAAATTAACCTTAGCAGATGTCGCTATTGACGAGATTTACTACGCCCGTCAAAACCTAGAAGAATACTTCACTCAATTGGTAGAATAGGAGGAAAATCATGATACATACCATTCAAGCAGACTTTTACCGTCTTTTCCGTTCCAAAGGATTCTGGATTACAGAGTTCATTCTCTTTTCTCTCATGCTAATGGGCGCAACTGTAGGAGCTACTGGCCATCTGATGGCAATCCAGACAGAAGAGCCAGAAATTCCAACCCATGGTTGGGACGGTGTACAAGCCCTGATTAACGCATCTAGTCAAGGTTCAAACCTCGTTTTTCTCTGTATTATTCTAACTTGTCTAGTTCTCGGTGTTGATTTAATCGGAAAGCTCTATAAAAATAGTTTGACAGTAGGGGTTTCTCGTACAGAGTTTTTCCTTGCCAAAGCCTTTGTAGTGGCTTGTATTGCACTTTTGCAACTTATCATCAGCCTTGTGATTGCCTTTATTCCAGCAACTATCTTAAATGGATTTGGAACTATGCCTGATGGCTTTATTGGCAATCTACTGATAACCATTTCCCTTCAATTCCTTTGCCTCCTTGCTTGGCTTTCGATTGTTTCCTTCATTCTCTATGTTAGCCATTCTTATCTTGCAGTATTTATTGGTTACTTGGTCAGCTCTATCTTACTTTCTATGCCAATGCTCATCTTCCCAAGTATCAAAATTTTGCCATATTTATCATTGCAGTTTTTCTATGCCATGACTGCTAATAGTGAATCCATTTTCTATACCCTTATAGTTACCTTAGCTGTTATTCTAATCTTTAATCTAAGTGGACTGGCAGTTTTCAAAAAGAAAAGTCTATAAAAAATGACCTCCTCTAGCCTACAGAGGAGGTTTCTTTTCGTTAAAAATAAATGAAAACCGATAACCACTGCCCATCTGTGCTCAGTTTCATCTCTGTACCGAGAAGATGACATAATTCCTCAGTGATATAAAGGCCTAAACCAGAGGATTCTTCCGTGTCTGATAGATTTTCAGAATAAAAACGATTGCTGAGATTTTCTATTTTTTTGATGGGCTGTTTAACAAGGTTTGCAATCTCTAAGACAAGCTGTTCCTGTTCCTTTTCCTTTTTCAAAGATAGCCGCGCTTCTTCCTTGCCATGCTTGAGGACATTTCCAAGTAAATTTTGTAAAATACGATCCAGCAAGTCTTCATCAGTCCTCGTTGTTAAACCAGCTTCAACCTTAAAATCAAGCGTGATATTTGCCGCCTGAAAAACATCATAATAAGCCAAAGTCTTTTTGGTGATAAAAGCTGAAAGTTCTACTTCTTCCAGTTTTGGCTTGACAGCTCCTTCCATCAAGCGACGGTATTCTAGGAGAGCCTCCAAACGTTTGGAAACTAAATCAAGATGCTGGGCTACTTTTTGTAAGGTTTCTCCTTTGTTTTCAGGAGACTTTATCAATTGTTGGGTGTAGCCTGACGCGATAGTCAAAGGCGTCCGAATATCATGGGAGATATTGCTGATGGCCATATCCAGAGTCTGCTTTTCCCTTTTCATCACTAACCGAGATTGTTCCACTTCCTGAAATAGATTCTCAATCTGCTGGTAGAGCTGTAAAAAATGTTTGGAAAAAATGCTGACTCCGACTCTTTTCATACTACCCGTGAGAATCTTGTCTTCAATCTGTTGACTCAGGCTTTCAAGAGCTAGATGATATCGAATCAATGTAATCGATAAAATAATTAGGAGAACCAGTAGGACAAAGATTATCATGTAGGTCATTGCTTATCTCCTTTTAATCTTACCCCAACTCCCCAAATGGTTTCAATATATTCTTGATTTGGATCCAGCTGGTTTAATTTTTTACGAAGATTACTCAAATGCGTATTGAGGGTATTATCTCCAGGCAGATAGCTCTCTTCCCATACCAATTCATAAAGTTCTTCCTTGGTGAAAATTTTCTTAGGATGTTTGAGGAGAGTTTGGAGAATCAAGCATTCTTTCTTGGCAAGGCGAATCGTTTCCTGACTATTTTTGATTTCAAAACTTTCTGCATCAAACTGGATATTTTTCAAGTTTTGTGGCAGATTTTCAGTTTTTTCTATTTCCATAGGCTGTTTTTCTACGTTTTGACGTAACTGAACAGTAACTCTAGCAAAGACTTCGTCCAAATCAAAAGGCTTGACGATGTAATCATTGGCACCGTCTAAAAGGTATTGACTGATAAGTTTTTTATCACTCAAAGCCGTTAGCATAATGACTGGAATTTGACTTTGTTCCCTGATTGCTTTTAAAACCTGATCCCCATTTTTCCCAGGAAGCATGATATCTAGTAAAACGAGGTCAATCCCCCCTTGGTCAAAACGCATGATTCCTTCTGTACCAGAAAAGGCTTGAATCACCTCATGCTCCTCAGTAAGAAGAGTTCGCAAAATCTCTTGAATGTCACTATTGTCTTCAATAACCAGTATCCTAGCCATAAATACCAACCTTTCTGCAACTATTATAGCATGTTTTATTGATAAAGCTTAAACAGAAAAAGCTCTTTTTCATTAGAATCGTGCAACTTTTTTCAGATACTTTTAAAAGATTGATTTCCCTATATTTTTCCTTTATACTGGATAAAAAGGAGAATAGTATGTCAGAAACAAATCACGAAATTGATTCAAATTTTGCAGGTCGTTTAAATATCCTGCGTGCGGGTGTTCTTGGTGCAAACGATGGGATTATTTCCATTGCTGGTGTGGTTATCGGGGTTGCCAGTGCTACCAGCAATATCTGGATTATCTTTTTATCAGGGTTTGCGGCCATCTTAGCTGGTGCCTTTTCAATGGCTGGTGGAGAATATGTATCCGTTTCAACTCAAAAAGATACCGAGGAAGCGGCCGTTGCGCGTGAGCAACTCTTGCTAGACCAAGATATGGAACTCGCCAAAAAATCCCTCTATGCTGCCTATATCCAAAATGGAGAATGTGAAACCTCTGCCCAACTCTTGACCAATAAGGCCTTTCTTAAAAATCCACTCAAGGCTTTGGTAGAGGAAAAATATGGGATTGAGTATGAAGAGTTTACCAATCCTTGGCACGCTGCCATTTCTAGCTTCGTTGCTTTTTTCCTTGGTAGCTTACCACCAATGCTGTCAGTGACCATTTTCCCAAGTGAATACCGCATCCCTGCTACCGTCCTTATCGTCGGTGTGGCCCTTCTTCTCACTGGTTACACTAGTGCCAAACTTGGAAAAGCCCCAACCAAAACAGCTATGATTCGGAATCTCGCTATTGGCCTCTTGACCATGGGAGTTACCTTTCTGCTAGGACAACTTTTCAGCATTTAAAACACAAGAAATACCTCGATTCTGAAGTCGAGGTATCTTTTTTTACATTTGGACAATCTTGCGATAACTTCTTGAAGTAATCATGAAAATCAGCACATAGGCGATGAGGAAGATAGCGCAGATAGACAAGGTCACTGTCAACATCATAGTCGCATCCAGTACACCTATCACTTTTAGAATCAGGCTAAGCATATGGTAGGCAAAGGCGAGATGTATGAAGGCAAAGAACAAAGGAAGGAAGAAAACAGTTAAAACCTGTTTGTTGATGGTTTGCTTGATTTGCTTTTGATCTAAACCGACTTTCTGCAAGATAATAAAGCGTTCACGGTCTTCATAGCCTTCAGAAATTTGTTTGTAGTAGATGACCAGAACGGTTCCGACCATAAAGATAATGGATAGGAAAATACCGATAAAGAAGACACCACCAAAGAGGGCACTCATTTGAGCACTAGCATCTGCTAGATTGCTTCCATACACATAGCTACCTTCAGTGTTTAATTGAGCATTAAATTGATCGAGGTATTTATCATACTCGTCAGCGACCTTGAGTTGTTCTTCTTCGCTGGCATTTACATTCATACCACCGTACAGCTGATTATAGATAGCCGAATCTGGGAATTGGTCTAAAAAGGCTTGTAAATCTGGAACAACAAGGTAATTGTAATCAGTAGTAAAAATATTAAACTGATTTGGAACATGGTTCACAATAAAATCTGTATTAAATTCTTCTTTGACAGAAAATTGATGGTTATTTAGAGTTAGAGCTTTCTGTCCTTTCAGTCCGTCATTTTTGGCAAAAAGACCGACCTCATTCCCTGATAGAGACAGTTTTTGACCAGTCATATTTTCATAATCTTTTTGGTCAAATACCATGAAAACTGTTTTTGGTTGGACACGATTTTGTCCTTTTTCAAAAATAGTTAACTTGGTTCCTTCTTGATTTGCAATACCAAAGTTACTGTAACGAAGCACTTCTTTCTCTTTGACACTATAACCTTTGTCACTTGCAAACTGGCTCAAGAGTTTGTCCAAGTCTTCTTTTTCAACGTTTTGTCCAGTAATTCCAAAGTCATGCGGATTCATCACTTTTTTAAAGGATTCTGAGGCATTGAAAATGCTTGTCGCTGCAGACATGGTAACCAAGACCATTGTTGACAAAATAGCGATTGTTGCTAATCCAACTGCATTTTTCTTCATACGGAAAATCAAGTTGGAAACAGAGATAAGATTATTTGGTTGGTAATAGTATTTCTTATTTTTCTTTAAGATTTGGAGGAAAACGGTAATTCCTGCATTAAACAATAGATAAGTACCAAAGATAACCAGTAAAACAGCTAGGAAGAAGGTTGTTAGGGCTGTGAGAGGATCTTTTACAGTAAGGGCAAGATAGTAGCCAATTCCTAAACTTATGGAACCAAGAATAGTTTGTAGAGGTAGGAAACGACCTTTTTTCTCACCACTAGCTTTTTCACGAGAAAGCTGGAGGGCATTCATACGGGCGATTCGAAGGGCATTCAGGAACATGAGGCCTAGGAAAATCAATCCAAAGACAACAAGTACTGCAATGACAACATTCATTTGGAAGGTAGCGACCAGCTCAACCTTCAATTTCATCAGTTTGAGCAAGAAAGCGAAAATTAACTTGTCAAACAAGGCTCCAATACCGATACCCGCTCCAACAGTTAGAATCCCAAATACCACTAACTCCTTAAAGGTCATACTGATTAGATGACGCTTCTCCAAGCCCAACATTCCATAAATTCCTAGTTCCTTGGAACGGTTCTTCATGACAAAACTATTGGCATAAAGGACGATAATAGCTGATGCAAGGGTGACAACAAACATACCAAATCCTAGAGTAGCTTGAATGGTGGATCCTCCACGGATTTCCGCAATCTTAGGATTAAAGGTTAAAGAGTAAAAGAGATAGGTGACAGTGACTGCCAAGAGAACAGCCAGCGCAAAAGGATAGTAGAGTTTGCGGTTTTTAATCAAGTTCGATACCGCTAACTTATTGGTTAATCGAAACATACTAATTCACCTCGCTTGCCATGACAGTCAAGGTATCAGAAATTTCTTGGAACATCTGACGTTCTGTCTTCTCTCCACGGTAGATTTGATTGTAAAGAATGCCGTCTTTGATAAAGAGTACACGTTTAGCTCTGCTAGCTGCTGCTGTTGAGTGGGTTACCATAAGAATGGTTTGGCCACGCTCATTGATTTCATCAAAAACATCAAGAAGAGCTGCAGATGATTTGGAGTCAAGGGCTCCTGTTGGCTCATCCGCAAGGAGAATTTCAGGTTCTGTGATGATGGCGCGGGCTACTGCTACACGCTGTTTCTGACCACCAGAAATCTCGTAAGGGTATTTCTCTTGTAATTGGTTAATACCCAGATTCTCAGCTGTCACCACCAATTTCTTCATCATCTCCGTAATAGGTTTTCTTGACAAGACAAGTGGAAGCAAGATATTGTCCTTAACAGACAGAGTATCTAGCAAGTTAAAGTCTTGGAAGACAAAGCCCAATTTTTCACGACGGAAGCTAGAAGCTTGTGAATTTTTAATGGTTGCTGTGTCAGTTCCATTCAGGTAAACCTGACCACGAGTTGGTTTATCCAGCATAGCTAGAATATTGAGAAGAGTTGATTTACCAGAACCAGACTCACCCATGATGGCAACGTAGTCACCTTTTTCCACGGTAAAGTGAATATCCTTGAGGGCCTCTACTTGGTTGCCCTGAAAACGAGTTTTATAAATTTTTTGAACGTGTTTTACATCTAAAAGTGTCATGAGAATCTCCTTTCTTAATATCCCATCAAATGAAATGTTGCTTGCATCATAGCGCATCCTAGCTGAACACGCTCGATATCTTTGCGACTTGGTTTTCTTGTTTTCTTATGTAAGATTTGTTTCATGATGTTACTCCTTTGTTCTTTATGAGTCTAGTTTACATCAAAAAAAGACCGCTTGCCATAACCTAACCTTACAAAAGAGACTTTAATCTTACATTTTTGTAAGATTGGGGGAAATATAGGCATTTCATTAAAAATATTTTACCATAAAAAGAAAGTAAGAAGAAAACCCTTGCAGATACAAGGGTTCAAGAAATGTTAAAATAGATTACTAGAAATTACAGACTAACAGTAAAATAACTGTTTCTACCTCACCAAAACCAGCCTTCATTATCGTCAATGGCTTGAGCTTCTTTGCGTT
The DNA here is from genome assembly GCF_013277075.1 of Streptococcus sp. 959. Lineage (GTDB taxonomy): Bacteria > Bacillota > Bacilli > Lactobacillales > Streptococcaceae > Streptococcus > Streptococcus pseudopneumoniae_C. The sequence continues at coordinate 115,567 of NZ_VMMF01000003.1, read as the reverse complement.
TACGTGGGCCTGTTCCATACATTTCTGCTTCGATTTCTTCCTTAGTTGGCATGATAGAAGCTAGGATGATATAGATAATCACGCCAAGTCCAAAGTTTGCAACTGTAAAGATGGCAAACAAGAAACGAACAAGGGTAACATCAAAATTCCATTTGTCTGACAGACCTGCCAAAACTCCTGAAATCATACGATTTCGTCTCATTTTATAAAATTTACTATTCATGTTATTTCCTCTTTCTGCTAGGTTAGACATAGTATATCACGGGTAGGCTCGGCTTTCATCAGTCCTCAGGCTGATTTACTAGTAGCAATTTACCTCGACAAAGTCCACAGCGATAGCGTTTGGTATCAATCCTTCGCTTGCGCTGATACCTTTGCTGGCAGGATTGGCAACGATAAAGCTTGATTGGCTTGGAGTTGCTATTTGGCAAGGTTGGCACAAAGCGTAACCCATCCACTCTTTTCAAAAGTTCCTTAAAATCCCGATCCTTGTGTTGATAGCCCTTCCCTTGAAAATAGAGGTGATAGTGACAGAGTTCATGGCGAACAATTTTCCTAAAAACGTCTAAACCCAGTTCCTTATAAACCTTAGGATTAAAATCCAAATGCCCATCTTTGGGGAAAAATCGCCCACCTGTCGAACGTAAACGAGAATTCCACTGAGATTGATGGATAAAAGGTCTGCCGAAGTCTTCTAGTGAAACCTGCTTAACATAATCAGTCAGTTTCATTTGGAGCGAGGAGCGACAGATTGACTTTTTCACGTTCAGTATCAATTTTCTTGACCCAAACCGTTACCAAATCTCCGACTGACACCACTTGGCTTGGGTGTTTGATAAATTTGCGGCTCATATGGGAAATGTGAATTAAGCCGTCCTCGTGAATTCCAATGTCAACGAAGGCACCGAAGTCAACGACATTACGCACCACACCCTCCAGCTTCTGTCCAACCACTAAGTCTTTGATATCCAGAACATCTTGGCGAAGCACAGGTGCGTCAAAGGAATCACGGAAATCTCGACCTGGTTTGAGAAGGTCAGCAATGATATCTTTAAGGGTTTCTGGACCAAGGTCTAGTTCTTGCGCCATTTCCTTGACTGAAAGGGACTTGAGTTTACTTTGGGCTTCTTCATTCAAGTCTGTAATGTCCAGACGTTTGAAGAGCTCCTTAACAGCAGAGTAATTTTCTGGGTGAACTCCTGTATTATCAAGGATATTGCTACTTTCAGGGATACGAAGGAAACCAGCTGCCTGCTCAAAGGCCTTGGCCCCCAGACGCGGAACTTTCTTGATTTGAGCGCGTGAAGTGATTTTTCCTTCCTCCTCACGGTATTTGACAATATTTTCAGAAATGGTTTTATTGAGTCCAGCTACGTGTGAAAGAAGAGCAGGACTGGCTGTATTGACATTGACACCGACTTGGTTAACCACGGTATCCACGACAAAATCCAAACTTTCAGACAGCTTCTTCTGACTGACATCGTGCTGGTATTGACCAACGCCGATTGATTTAGGATCGATTTTAACCAATTCCGCAAGAGGATCTTGCAAACGACGGGCGATAGAAATAGCCGAACGCTTTTCAACTGTCAAGTCTGGAAACTCCTGACGAGCAAGTTCGCTGGCAGAATAGACAGAAGCACCGCTTTCATTTACGATAACATAGCTAACTTCAGGGAAATCTTTAAGAACTTCCGCCACAAAGGCTTCACTTTCACGACTAGCAGTACCATTTCCGATGGCAATAATTTCCACGCTATATTGACCAATCAAATCTGCCAAATCTTTCTTGGCTTCTTCGATTTGACGAGCTGATGCTGGTTTAACAGGATAAATGACCTGAGTTGTCAGCATTTTTCCTGTTGCATCCACGACAGCTAGCTTGGCACCTGTACGAAAGGCAGGGTCAAATCCAAGAACCACGCGCCCTTTCAATGGAGCAACCAAGAGGAGATTGCGCAGGTTGTCAGAAAAGAGTTGGATAGCTCCTTCTTCTGCCTTCTCAGTCAATTCTGTCCGAATGCGGCGCTCGATAGCAGGCAAAACTTTTTTCTTAACTGACTGTTGAACAACTTCATCAATATAGGCATTTTTCACCTTGAAACGAGCTGCAAAGAAGGCAAGAATGCGGTCTGTCGCATGTTCGAAACCGACCTTCAAGACACCTAGCTTCTCCCCACGATTGAGGGCTAAGGTACGATACCCCTGCATAGTTCCAACTGTCTCTGAAAAATCATAATAAATCTGAAAAACCTGCTTTTCATCAAGACTTTCATCCTTGACTTGAGAAGTGAGTTTAGAGTGTCTCAGCACCTCCTGATAAGTCATGGAGCGCAAAGTCACATCTTCCGATAAGGCTTCTACCAAAATATCAACTGCACCGGCCAAGGCTTCCTTACCAGTCGCAAATCCTTCACAGACAAACTTTTCAGCCTCTTTTTCTAAATCAGCTACATTCTGCAAAATCAAGCGAGCAAGTGGGAAGAGCCCAGCTTCACGAGCAATAGTTGCCTTGGTCCGACGTTTTTCCTTATATGGAAGATAGAGTTCTTCTACATCTGCTAGTTTTTCGGCTACTAAGATAGCTTCTTCCAACTCCTTTGTCAACTTGCCTTGTTCTTGAATCTTAGCTAAGACAGCTTCCTTACGGTCGTTGAGGTTGGTCAGACTTTTATCCAAGTCGATAATAGCCTTAATCGCCACCTCATCCAGACTACCAGTCATGTCCTTGCGATAACGCGCAATAAAGGGAATAGTCGCCCCTTCAGCTGTCAAACTTAGAACGGTATCGATTTGCTTTAACGTCACTCCCAAATCTTGGGAGATTTTTTCATATTTTTTATCCATGAATCTATTATACCACAAGCTAAACGTTTCAAATTAGCTCTTACAATTTTAAAACATAAGTTGGGAAATAAATTTACTTCATTTCAATATTCTATTTATTGAGAAGGTTGCAATTTAATTCTAATAGTTTACAAAAGGATCAGTGATTAATTGCACTGTTTTTATTTTTTACAAAACGCTTTATAAAGCTATTTGTTGAAGTTAACGAATCAATTTTCAGAGCAAATAAAAAAACCGCAAGCCTGAGCCTGCGGTGGGTGTAATCTGTTTTGAAATTTTTAAACAAAAAAGGAGCATTTAAGCTCCCTCCTTTGAAATAACGGACACTTGGCTGGTCGGTGTACCCAGCATCTCAGATACCTTTTTCAAGGTGCGGCAGGAACCTTTCTGCCCTCAAATGTCTTTCGTTAACGTTATTCTAGCACTATTTACTATTTTTGTCAAGCTTTCTCAATCTACCAGACTTGATACGACTTTGTAACTTGTAATCTTGTAAACGATACATGGTCGGAACATAAAAGAAATCGCCACTTTTATGTAACTTAATCGCAACAAGAATATTATCATCAAATCTTTTTACATATTCAAAACTAGCATCTTTCTCTCGTGGATTGACCCCAACGAAATCTGGGTTCCTTAGTATGAGTTCCAAATCTTCGATATGATGAATCACATCATTGTGATGACGTTTTATCATATGACTTCTCAAACCGTCTTTGTTGACCTTTATGTCGCTCGCTTCAAGAACAATATCAAAAATTTTTTTTACTTCATCGGTAACCTGACCGATTTTTTCGTGTTCCATCATTTCCTCCGTTATTCCACAACTATTATATCACAATCATGGTGTATATTAGGATATATCAAGCTCTATTATTCGTTAGATACTCAATTTTAACTTTTCCCTTTTCCTCAAAATAATAGTATAATAGAGGTAGAATTTAGAATCGAGGTATACCTATGGCTGTAAAATTTACAAAACGAGACGACTTGGACAAGATGTTTGAAGAGTTTGCGAAACTCCCAGATTTGAAACAAGTCACTTTCCCTGATGACAAAGAGAAAAAAGCCAAAGCAGAAAAGAAAAACTAGATGACTGCTTTCCAACAACTCCCATCTAGTGTACTTCAGACTGGAGCTATTTTTCTCTCCATTATCATTGAAGCTCTCCCCTTCGTGCTGATAGGAAGTATTGTCTCAGGGCTGATTGAGGTCTATATCACACCTGAAAAAGTTTATCATTTTCTCCCTCGAAATCGTTGGGGGAGAATCTTTTTTGGGACCTTCGTTGGGATTCTTTTCCCCTCTTGTGAATGTGGGATTGTCCCCATCATCAATCGTTTTCTGGAAAAGAAGGTTCCCAGTTACACGGCCGTTCCTTTTCTTGTGACAGCACCTGTTATCAATCCCATTGTACTTTTTGCGACTTATTCTGCCTTTGGAAACTCCTTCCATGTCGCCCTGTTACGAGCTCTAGGATCCATTGTTGTGGCTGTTATACTTGGGATTTTTCTAGGATTTTTCTGGCAAGAACCCATTCAAAAAGAAAATAGTCTGGCTTGTCACGAGCATGATTTTTCTCACTTTAGCCCTGCAAAAAAAGTTTTTCAGGTCTTTGTGCAAGCCATTGATGAATTTTTTGATACGGGGCGTTATTTGGTATTCGGCTGTCTCTTTGCCTCTGTTATACAGGTCTACGTTCCTACACGCATTTTGACTTCTATCAGTGCGACCCCTCTTTTTGCCATCCTGCTCTTGATGCTTTTGGCCTTTCTTCTTTCACTCTGTAGTGAGGCGGATGCCTTTATCGGTGCGTCTCTTCTTTCTAGTTTCGGTTTGGCACCAGTTCTGGCCTTTCTTGTGATTGGCCCAATGCTGGATATTAAAAATATTCTCATGATGAAAAATTACTTGAAAGCACGATTTATCAGTCACTTCATAACGATTGTAACTCTGGTCGTTTTAGTCTATTCTCTCTTGATTGGAGTCATCCTATGATTCGATTTTTAGTTTTAGCTGGCTATTTTGAACTGACTATTTATCTCCATCTGTCGGGCAAATTAAACCAGTACATCAACATGCACTATTCCTATCTGGCCTATATTTCCATGGTGCTTTCTTTTATATTGGCTATTGTTCAATTGTATATCTGGATGAAGCAAGTCAAAATCCACAGTCATCTAAATAGCCGATTGGCGAAGGTAACAAGTATTGCTCTTCTGGCAATTCCAATTGTTGTTGGTTTAACTTTCCCAACTGTTAGCTTGGATTCTCAGACCGTATCTGCCAAAGGCTATCATTTCCCCTTATCAGAAGGAACGGATCAAGCCATTCAGACCAGTGAAGGGACGACAAGCCAATATTTGAAACCAGATACCAGTTCTTATTTCTCAAAAACAGCCTATGAAAAGGAAATGCGAACAGCGGCGGATAAATACTTGTCCCAAGATAGCATTCAGATTACGAATGAAAACTATATGGAAGTCATGGAGGCTATCTACGACTATCCAGATGAATTCGAGGGCAAGACAGTCCAGTTCACAGGCTTTGTCTATAATGACCCCAGTCATGCCAATAGCCAATTTCTGTTCCGTTTCGGCATTATTCACTGTATCGCAGATTCCGGTGTGTATGGATTGCTGACTAAGGGAAATACCCGTCAGTATGAAAATAACACCTGGATTACAGCCAAAGGAAAACTGATCAATCACTACCATAAAGAACTCAAACAAAATCTCCCAACCTTGGAAATCGACAGCTTTACCAAAGTCGATAAACCAGAAAATCCATACGTATATCGCGTGTTTTAAAAGAAAAAACGAACAAGTTCTCTTCTGAATGACAGAAAAAGAGCCTGTTCGTTTTTTGTTATATGAGACTTAGTGACTTGTAGATTTAAATCTTATACCATTTCAAGTAATATAAGTAACTCAATGAGAACAAGAGAGCCACTCATTAATTAGACTAGCTATTTCTTTAGGTGCTTCAGTATAAAGTTCATGGCCAAAGTTCTCTAGAAAATAGGATAGCGAGGACTAATAAATAAGGTATCCCCCACTTCTCTCTTAAAAGCTTGGATTTTCCGCCGTAGTCGAAGAATCGCTTCTATATTTTCAGAATTTATAGCTAACTCATATCTATTATACTCCGCATTCCAGTGATAAGACTGTCTTACAGCTTCTTCCATATTTTCTGACCAATGCTTTGCTTCAGATTTCTCTTTAGAAATAAGAAGAGCTAAGTCCGAAACAACTTGAGATTCGATATAGTTTTTAGCTTCCTCTAACTCTGTATCTAAAGGTAAAATCTTATCTAAATCTAGATAGCCTCCATCCAAAAGAATCAGTTTTTTCACTTCATGAAATTCCGATGCGAGATAACGAGCCAAATCTCCTCCAAGAGAATGGCCTATCAAACAGATAGATTCTTCCTCCACAATCTCATTTTTAAACCATGATTTCAAATCTAACTCGCTTTGAAAAAATCTTTCATACGGATTTAGAAAACAGACCTGTGAATCTAGTTCTTGAAGAAAATCCTTGCTATGATAGACATTGCTTCCTAGACCGCCAATAAAAAATATCTTCATTCTCTACTTAATACTATGCTTATTCATCTTTTGTTCAAAGATAGTCGTGATAATCTGACACAATTCCTCGCGTTCTTTTTCTGGAATTTCACCACTTGTTTGAGCTGCAGCGTAGAGTTCAGGATGTTCAATTGAAATGCGTTTAATCGTACGTGTCGTAGCATGTTTTCTGACGAAAAATGGGATGCGCTTAATCAAGTCTTGTGGGACGAGTGCAAGAATCTTCTCAGCAGTTTCCTTGTCACTAATCTTAGACGTAGTCAGCCCCTTCTTAATCATTTCCTGTTCTTTTTCTGTAAAATCTTTTAATTCCATTCGATTAGTCCTCCTATTTTCTTTAAGTTAAATTATATACCAATTGTAGCAAGCCGACAAATAGTCTGTTTATAAAATACTCTCGATACTACAATTTTCCTGTCGCTCATAATTGCTCTTTAATGAAAAATCACAAATCCTTTTGGAGAGATGACAAGCTGATTCTCCAATTCTTGGCAATTGCTTGCTAGTGAAACTGCTTCTTTTTGTAAATGATAATCTTCTTTTGATTGGTTGAAAATGGCTTTGAGGACTTGGTTATCGTAATTCCATTGCAAGGTTAGTACATCAGCTTTGATTTCTTGGAGGCTGTACATGCCGTGCTGAATGGTTGCTGACGCATGTTGGCGAATCTTGATTAGCTTCTTGATAAAGTTCAGCATATCATTGTCACTTGATACACGTTCCCAAGGCATACAACGACGACAATCTGGGTCTGGTCCTCCAGTCAAGGATAACTCTGTTCCGTAATAGATACACGGTGTTCCCTTTTGTAAAAAGAGGAAGGCTAAGGCTGACTTGACCAGTTGAGCGTCTTCATTGGCCGTCCACAAAATACGTTCTGTATCATGCGAATCTAGAAGATTAAACATCACTTCTGAAATCTGCTGCTTGTAATACATAGATTGCCCATTGATTTCATCGGTGAACTGATCCGTTTTCTTAACACCTCGTAAGAAATAGTCCTTGATACTATCAGATAAAGGATAATTCATGACCGCATGGAACTCATCTCCATTTAGCCAAGGCTGAGCCGTATGCCAGACTTCTCCTAAAATATAAAGATCAGGCTTTTTAGCTAAAACTGCCTTGCGAAAATCCTTCCAGAACTGATGGTCAATCTCATTAGCCACATCCAAACGCCAAGCATCGATATCAAACTCTTCAATCCAATAAGTCGCAACCTTTAAAAGATAATCCTTGATCTCTGGATTGGCTGTATTTAGCTTAGGCATATAGTCCTCGAAACCAAAAGCATGATAGGGTAACTCTCTCTTATTGGCTAGCTTTTCAGTCGTCACTGGGAATTGTTGAATATGGAACCAATCCTTGTAAGCAGACTGTTCACCATTTTGGACAACATCTTGCCATTGAGGAGATTGCGAACCAATATGGTTAAAGACAGCATCCAGCATGATTTTCATACCTCGCTGATGCGCTTGCTCGACCAGATCCCGAAATGTCTCCTTGTCTCCAAAATGACGGTCAATTTCAAAGTAATCTGTCGTATTGTACTTATGATTGCTCGTAGATTCAAAGATAGGACAAAGATAAAGTCCAGTAATGCCCAGGTCTTGCAAATAATCCAGATGGTCTATAATCCCCTGTAAATCACCACCAAAGAAATCATCACTCTTAGGTGTGACAGATGAATCCCAATCTAAAATCCCTTCTGGGTTTAATCGAGCATTTCCATTAGCAAATCTTTCAGGGAATATCTGATACCATACCGTATTTGAAACCCAGTCGGGAACCTGACAGGCATCAATCTCATGAATATAAGGTAGTTTAAATCCATTTCCAATAGCATGAAGATTTTCTATAGAATTTTTCACGCAGCCTTTATCGCCGTACAAAATGCTCTGGCCTTCTGTATCTGTGACTTCAAAGAGATACTGGATACGCGCAAAGTCAACAGAAACTTCAACATGCCAATAGTCAAATAAGGCGTCGGAAGTCAGCTTGACCATTTCCTTTGTATCTTGATAAAACTCCTCCATAAAGATAAAAGGGTCCCCGTAATGCAAGTTGATGCTTTTAATGTCCCCTTTCTTAGTTCGAATCCGAATATGAAGTTTCTTATCCTTATAAAGATAGGCAAACTCAGACTCTGGCCTATGGTAAATAGCACTTAATTCCATTAACTTGTCTCCTAAAGTTTTGATTTAAATTTTACGCAAACGTTTTCAAAAAAACAATAAATCCAGTATACTATTTTTGTAAACTATTTGCAAGAATAGTCCATTTTTAAAAGAACTATCTTTTTAAGTATACAAAAAAGCCTCAAAAAGGCTTTATCTATATACTATTCCTCTTTCGGTTTTGAAAATACTTCAATATGTTGGCCCAGTACCTTAATCTCTACAGGTAGGTCATCTGACTTATCGCCGTCAACGTCTGACTCCAATTCACTATCAGAGGAGATTTTAATATTGCGCGCTTTGATATATTCGATATTATCATTTGCGACAACATCGCCTTTCAATAAATCAGGAATGACGGATAATTTAGAGAATAGAGACGCATCTTTCAGAATCAAAATATTGGCATAGCCGTCCTTGTTTTCTTCAAAGATTTTTTTGTCAGCGAAGTAATTTGTCAAGAGAACCAAAACATGGCTAGCTTCACCAACATAATTTCCATTTTCTGTCTCAACCCTAATGTTAAAGACCTGATCCGTCATGACAGACTTCATGGTATTTACAGCATAGGCTAAAATACCGAATTTTGTCTTATCCTCGATTTCAACATTGTGAATCGCTTCAGGAAGAGAACCGATACTAAAGATATAACCAAAATAATTGTCATTCGCTTTTCCGATATCAATCTTATTGGTTAAGTTAAAATCGAGTTCATCAATCGCGCCATCGATGTCTTGATTGATTTCCAACAGTTTCGTAATGAGGTTACCCGTCCCACCTGGGATAATCCCTAACTTAGGAATGTAGTCTCTCTCAGCAATACCTGAAATGACTTCATTGACAGTCCCATCTCCACCGAACACAACCACTACATCGTACTGCTCACGTGAAGCCTCTTCAGCAAAATGTGTTGCATCCAGCGCTTTTTCAGTAATTTTGGTTTCCACGTGATCAAAGTATTCTTTGGCTTTATTCTCCAGTTTTTCTTTGTAATCCAAAGCCTTTTCCCCACCAGAGGTGGGGTTGATAATTACCATTGCCTTTTTCATTGATTTTCTCCTTAATCTTCGTTAGAAATCTTTATATTTTATTATATAAAACTAAATGTAACCCTATTATACACTGAAATTACAGAAAAGAGAAATCTGACGTACTGGAGATTAATACGCTTTTATTCTATTTTCCCATCGTATAACTACATCCTTTAAGTGTTCATTCAAGTAAGAAAAGGTCTTATCCTTTATCCAGTCAGGAATACCATATGCCGCCAGTGAGATGGCATTTCTACTTACAATACTCGTTTATTTTATCAGCATATTCAGTCAAAAGATTCTTTGAATAAATTTTTTCAGCTTTTGAATTTCTAACTTCTTTCCAAAGAATAGAAGCTACTTTTAACTTGTTTGAGTAGTTACGACTATTTTCATCTGCACAGAAGTCCTTTAAAAATTGGTTCCATTGACAAACCGAATGATCATACTTGGCATAATCTGAATTTCCATAATAGACTTTTAGCATATCTTGGATTGTAAAACTTAAATCATTTTCTCTTTTTACTTTTCTCCAAGCTGTAGCCATATCAGCAGTAAATTTAAAGGGTGAAACATCTGTTAAAGTTGAGAAATATTCTCTAAAGTCTGCATTAAATGAGAATCCACATTCAAGTAAGGGCGTATTTAAGGTAACGACTTCTACTCGTTTCTTTTTCCTTTTTATTGATGATTTTTTAATCAAATTACCCTTAAAGTACTGCTCAATAATATCATTAAGTTCCTGTTTTGTACCTCTATATTCAAGCCCTAATGACTTGCATATCTGTGAAAGTTCATCACGATACCAGTAGTATTTATTGAACTCATCAAAGGATGCGATTTTATCAAACTCAGGCCTGCTTTCTATCAATATAACACCTCCTTAAAACCAATTTAGATTGTCATCTCAAAATAGCGGACTTACCGTATCATCCGTGAAAAACAATCCTCAAGAAATAAAGGAAAATCCTTCGTTTTGATATTGTTCCATTCGTAAACAGAGTTTACAATGTCTCCAATTATTGCTCCTAGCATCCGTTTCCTCCTTATGGCATATCAGATTCGTTAAACATTTCTAATGAATCACTCTTTAAAAATGGCACCACCAAATAAATCCACTCATAAGGTAGGTAAGCTGATAAATAGCCGTGGTTATAGCCCTTTGCTTCATACAAAATTGTATTTGAATGTAGCTGATGAAATAATTTCGCTGATTCTTTCACACAGTTCAATTCTTTTTCACCATAGATATACAGAACCTGAGCCTTGCTAGCAGAAATCATATCTTTCAACCTGTAATGTCCCATATAGGTTTTGTAAATGGTCACCAATGTTTTGACAGGCGTCCTTGGCAGATCCTCCAAATAATAAGCTTTTATTTCCTCTGGATAAGCCAGTTTAGGATAGAGTTTATTCATCATGCTTAACTGAAGTTTGCAAGAGAATTTATTGAACATCAATTTACCAAATAGAGACACTAGAAAGATGCTGATTTTAGCTAACCTTGGTTGAGGAATACAGAGGCTTCCGTCTATAATGGCCTTCTCAGCAATTTCACTATCTAAAGATAAAAGCTCCATGGCAATTTGACCACCAAGTGAAACACCACCGATTGCAAACAATTTCCCACCACAGTTTGCTTTGATATAGTCTAGAATCTCCAAAGCCGAATCTTCAGTAGAAACATAATCAAGTTGATATTCCTCGCCGTGGCCATTCAAAGTGGGTAGAATAATACGGTATTTTTCTGACAAGATACGTGCTTGACGAAGATAATTCCACCAAGAACTGCCGCCACCGTGTATTAGTAAGATAGGAGGTAAATTCTTATCCCCAAATTCATGGAATTTCATGTTTAAACTCCTTACTGTAGGATTTTCACTAGCTACATCCTTGTTTAATCAGTTTGAATAAGCAGTGATACCGCCTCAACGTGTGTTAATATTCTTCTTTTATATTAATAAACAAAAGGCAATGAAAAATCATTTTAAAATGATACTGTGGAACGGAAAGATTTTCGCCAGTTCCAAAAGAAACGACATTCATCATTCCACTTGAAATTACAACAGAAAATTCTTTAAAATCGATTATCTAGATAGACCGATTATTACCTTCAATAATGGATATGCTGATCTAAATTTTAAAATGTTGTTTCCTTACTAATCCTATTACTCGCCAATATAGTATAAATAAAATAACCAATAAAAATGATAATAAAAATAACATTAATTTTTAACACAAAATAGAGATTTAACAAATTTGCAAACGCATGAAATAATATACAGTATCCCACAGATTTCGTTTGACGGTAAAGAAGCCCTAAAACAAAACTTAAAAATAATGTATATATAAAAAATAAAATAAAAGGAAATCCTTGATGACTTTCTCCAACTATAAACCATAAAGGCAGATGCCACATTCCCCAAATTGATCCTACCATCAAATTAGATTGCCAATAAGTATATTTTTTATCAAGTAATAGCTGTAATATTCCTCTCCATCCTAATTCTTCATGTCCACCACCAAAAAAAATTAGTTGTATAAAGAATAAAGGCATCAGATAAATTGATACTCCATTTAATTCTAAGGAAGATACAGAAAATAGTATCAAAATTGCTAACAAATGAATAATGAAATAAATACTACTGTTTTTTCTTTTATTAAATACAAAATGTTTAAATTTTATATTATTCCTTTTCAAATAAAAGCCACTTGCAATAGCTGGACCAAGTGCACCTACTATATGTAACATTCTCCCTATAAATGTTTCTAATCCCAAAATATGAGATTGAGTAAATATGGCAAGAAGCACCCAAGCTATATAAGTAATTCCAAATGTACAATAAAGATAATTTTTTAAATTTTTTTTGTCAATTTCTGTCATTTTATCTTCCTTATTGATTCATTCCAAGGTTTCTAGGATTTTACTAGCAAAGTAACACATTCTACGTGGTGCGTCTGCGGAAAAAGATCCACCGGCTGGACTTTCTTCAATTCATATCCCAATTCTTGGTAAAGTTTGATATCACGCGCCATGGTTGCGACATTACATGAGATATAGGCGATGCGGTCTGCTCCTGTTTGACTGCTTGCCTTGATAAAGCTTTCTGTGAGTCCTTTTCTTGGTGGGTCCACTAGGATAAGACTTGGTTGAATCCCATCCTTGAGCCAATTTTTCATAGCATTTTCAGCTGTGTCACAGACATAGTGGGCGTTTGAAATATTGTTCAGTTGAGCATTCTTCTTGCTATTCTCAACCGCTTCTGAAATCACTTCAACACCGTAGACTTCTTTGACATGCTTTGCAACGGATAATCCAATCGTTCCTATACCGGAATAGGCATCAATGACCACATTATCTTCTTTTAACTCCGCAAAGTCAATGGCTGTTTGATAAAGTTTTTCAGCCATTTCAGTATTGACTTGGTAAAAAGCGGGACCAGCGATTTGGTAGTCATTTCCCAACATTTGGTCGGTAATATAGTCTTGACCATAAAGAGTTTTCCACTCCTTGCCAAAAATCGCATTGGTGTTCTGGTCGTTGATATTTTGCATAACAGACACAATCTCTGGGAACTGCTTGATTAGTTGGTCAATTAATTGCTCCACTCGGAAAACTTTGGGACGAGTTGTTACCAAAATAACCATGATTTGTCCTGAGTAGTGGCCACGACGCACCACAAGGTTCCGAACCAAGCCAGCTTGTTCCTTTTCGTCATAAGGTTTCAAATCATAACGACGGAGCAAGTCACGTAGGGTTACCACTACCTCATCAATCACAGGATCTTGGATAAAGAAATCTTCAAGTGGCATGAGGTCATGGGAATTCTTACGGAAAAATCCTGTTTCCAAAACACCATTAACACGACGAACAGGCACCTGAGCCTTATTGCGGTACTTGACTGGATTTTCCATGCCAAGCGTTTCAGCAACCTCTACATCAGCAATCCCAGCAATCTTGTAGAGACTGTCCTTGACTTGCTTGGTTTTAAATTTGAGCTGTTCTGGGTAGGCAAGATGACCCAAATCCGCGATTCCTGAACGCAGGTAAGCCAAATCTAGATCTTGATTACGGTGTGGCGACTGGACAAGGTATTCTTCAACCTTCCCAAAACCAATCTTTTTATTGACCTTGAGAACTCGCATGAGGATTTTTTCACTTGGTAAAGCATTCTCGACAAAAAATACCAAACCATCCACCTTGGCCACCCCTGCACCTTCGTGGGTCAAATCAACAATTTCAACTTCTACAATATCATTTTTCTTTAACATTCTCTTCTCTTTCTATTGGCCGACAAAAAAGACGGCAACGTTACGGTTACCATCTATTATACCATGATTTTTCTTAAGAACCAAAACTCTTGAAGAAGTTGACTATGGCTTGCCAGAGGGAACTTAAGAAGTTACCCCCGTCCTCCAGCGCCTTATCCGCATCAAAGTTAAGGTTGATATTTTTAAAACTGTCGCCAGCTTGTGATACGATGCTTTGTTTAAGGTCATTTAGGGTTTTAGTGAAGTCTGTATTGCTGAGGATATCACTCTTTGAGAGATTCAAAGCAAAATTGATGATGATATTGATCTGGTTTCCTGTTATAACCTGATCCAGTTTGTAATTTTTCAAGGTATCTTCAACAATTTTACGGACATCTTCTTCCGTCAGATTTCCCTTACTTTCTTTAGCTTTGGCGAGTCCTGACTTAATATCTGCTAAAGCAACGTTTAATTTATTAGCATCATAGCCTGATTTGTCCTTGTTCTCAGCATTGATATCTGACAAAGCCTTTAGCTCCTCTTGAGCCAAGTCTTTATTGGCTTGCGGCACCTTGGCTCCATTAGCCTCTAGCGAATAGTAAATCCCTGCTAAAGCACTCTCACCTGTAACGGGAATGGGTGCTGCTACAATGATTTTGGCGTGTTCCACACCCAGAGTTACTGCTGCATTTCGGTACATATCCTGAGTCACCTTAGTGATATTTTCTGGTGTTTCAATCTTGACCTCAAGTGGAGACTTGTCACCTAGTTTTTGAATCTTAGCTGATGAATACAACTGTAAGCTAGAGTCATTTGCCACATTCATGATTTTAGAATAGACATCAGGTGTCATGGTCTTGAGTTCTTTGGTATCTGTTGAGGAATTGTAGCCTAATTTCTTAAGGGTTTGATTTTTTTGGTCTTCAGACAATGATGAACCTAGGACATATTCAGGTTGAACATAGGTTTCATCGATAACTTTTTGCACATCTGTTGCTGCATGGGCGCTACTCATAGCTGTTACTGCCCACAAGACCGCAGCACTGGTCAGAAAGAGTTTCTTTCTCATGGGGAATTTCCTCCTTTACCTCTCTAGAGTAATATATCTATCTTAAAGAAAACTTATAACAAAAACACCTGGACTAGCCAGATGTTGAAAAGAGAGTGAAACATTTGATGATGTAAAGGTTGAGTTGCACCTGTCTAGAATAGTAATAGTTTCCTCCATTTACGTAAAGTTCAGCACCGTGAAAAATAGAAATGGGGTGAATATAACTATAAGTCTTTCCAGTGGTATTGCCAAGCAAGGGAGCAACAGTATCACGGGAGTACTGTTTAGCCAGAGCTAGGGTATTTTCCTTACCATTTTGAGCGATATAATCAATATAGGCGGGACCAAAATTATAGGCTTGCACAGCCGTCCAGACATCAACATCCTTCTTCTGGGCCAGATAGAGATTGTCTGTCAGAGTTTGCACACCTTGTCGAATGCTAGAGGCATTATCATTGATGGTATTGGTGGAACCACTTGCAGACTCACTAGACTGCATGACATCGCCTTCTTTTCCTTTTGTTTCGGTATAAATCATAGCGAGCACAAGCTCTTCGTTTGCTGGGGTGTCTTTTTCACTCAAGATTTCTCGCACCATGGGTTGATAGGTCATGACTTGCTTGACATCTTGGTGAACGCGGTAAGCTTTATAGCCAGCAAAAAGGAAGACTGCTAGTACAAGCACTCTTCGAATTCGTTTAAACATTATTTACTTTGGATATCCTCGATATTTTTGATTAAGATAGAGTAGGTTCCATTGTCGTTTTGGATAAATTCAACAGACTCAGCGTCTTGATAAACATTATTGGGAACGATGAGCTCAATTCCATTTGACAAGGAGAGTTTTTGGTTTTCAAATTTTTTAAGCTGACGACTGGCATCAATTTCATCAAACTGAACTGGCTCTGGTACGGCTTCTTTGACTTGGTCAATAAAGCTTAAACGAGCCGTCAGATTGTTGTCAAAAAGATCATTGGCCAATTTTTCAGGTGACAATTCATTGCTTTCTTCTAGATTGTTAAAAATTGCAGATTTGACCTTGGATTGAAATTGAAAATCATCTGTGTTAAAAGATTCAGCAATTCTCTGGGCTGTTTTTTCCAGTTCCTTGATGGATTTCTTGGGTGAAATCTTAGGGGCGACAGCAAGAAGATTTTCTGAAAAATAGTTCAAGAAAGTCCCGTTGTACTTGATGCGTTTTTCAATCAGATGGTACTTGCGACTCTGAAGATTAACCACCAAGGCCTCATCAGCCCCCGTTCCAAATCCAGGCAGGTTATTCTGAGTTAGCTTGATTGGATTATCAACTTCTCCTCCGAGGTGAGTCAGGGTCTCACGCAGGGCAATTCTCAAGAAAGCGAAATGTTCCACGCCTTCTTTAGAAAATTGCACAAAAATCAAGTCATTGGTCTTGAGGTTTTCAGAAATGCTGAACTCTTCTTTCCAGAGATTAGCCAGTGTTACTGATGTCTCCAATAAATCGTCTGTGATGTGATTGAAGAAGGGATTTTCTTCTTCGAAAATCCCAGTCTTGGCTTCATCTGAATACACACGTTCGATTTTTTTGCGCAGGTATTCTTCGATTTTTGGAGTGATATTGAGAAACTTATCCGCTAGGAACAGCTCGGTATCATCCGGACTGAACTGATGGATAATGGCTTTCTTAATATAAATGTCCATAAAAATTTTAGTCCTCGTATAATGGGAAGGCATCTGTCAATGATTTGACTTCACTTCTCACTTCTTCTAAGACAGCTTCATTTTCTGCATTCTTAAGGGTTTTAATGATGAGTTCAGCAACTTTGCGACTTTCTTCTTCACCAAATCCACGTGCAGTAATAGCTGCAGATCCGATACGAATACCACTTGTCTTGAATGGTGACAAGGTTTCGTAAGGGATTGAGTTTTTATTTAGGGTAATATTGACTTCATCCAGCAAGTTTTGAGCAACTTTACCATTTTCTACAACTTTAGTTACATCCACTAGGAAAAGGTGGTTTTCAGTTCCTCCAGAAATAATACGGAAATTAGAATCTTGTAAGAAGACATTTGCCATAGCCTTGCTGTTTTTGATAACATTGGTAGCGTATTCTTTGAAGGCTGGATCCAAAACTTCTTTGAATGAAACTGCCTTAGCTGCAACAACATGCTCTAAAGGACCGCCTTGAATACCTGGGAAAATAGCTGAATTGATTTTCTTAGCTAGGTCTTCATCATTAGTCAAAATCAAACCACCACGTGGACCACGAAGGGTTTTGTGGGTCGTTGTTGTTGTGATGTGAGCGTATGGCACTGGACTTGGGTGAAGACCAGCTGCCACCAAACCAGCGATATGGGCCATATCGACCATAAGCTTAGCCCCAACAGCATCTGCGATTTCACGGAATTTTGAGAAGTCAATAATTTGAGAATAGGCTGAAGCACCTGCTACAATCAATTTGGGTTTCACTTCTTGAGCTTGTTTCAAGATAGCATCAAAATCCAAGAGCTCCGTTTCAGGGTCAACACTATAAGACACAAAGTTATAAGTTTGACCAGAGAAGCTAACTGGAGCTCCGTGGGTCAAGTGACCACCTGCTGCCAAATCCATCCCCATAACGGTATCACCTGGCTCAATCAAGGCCATGTAAGCCGCACAGTTGGCTTGGCTTCCTGAGTGAGGTTGGACATTAGCGAATTTAGCGCCGAAAATTTCTTTTGCACGTTCAATAGCTAGAGTCTCTACAACGTCTACCACATCAGTTCCACCATAATAACGACGGCCTGGGTAACCTTCGGCGTATTTATTCGTCAAGATAGACCCTTGAGCCGCCATAACAGCCTTGGAAACAACGTTTTCCGAAGCAATCAACTCGATGTTGTTTTGTTGGCGTTCTTCTTCTTTGGCAATAGCATTCCATAGATCAGCATCGTATGCTTTAAAATCATCTTTGTCAAAAATCATAGGTCTTCTCCTTTATTGTGTGACAGGTCCTTTAGTCTAAGAAAATAAACTAAAAGATGCGAATAAACCGTTTCTGCATTTTATCACAAGTATAACCAACTTTTTCATAAAATGCATGAGCTCCCAGACGATGATCGGCAGAGTTTAATCGGATAAACTCATAACCACGTCTTTTTGCTTCTTCCTCCACCCCTTGCAGTAAGCTTTTACCGATACCTCGCCCTTGTGCTTGAGGAGACACCGCTAACCCTAAGATATTAAAGCCTGCTTTGGAATAGAGGGATTCATAGACCTCAGCATGGACATATCCAAGTAGTACATGACTAGCCTCATCCTCATAACCAAGTAGGAAATGATGTGAATCCTGAGATAATCTAGCTAGTTGACTAGCTGTGTCCTCTAGATTAAAAGAATAGCCCAAAGCCTCTTGGTTAATCTCACATATAGCATTCACATCTGTTTCTTGTAAATCTCTTAGCATCTCATTCCTCCTCAAAAGAAATCTCTGGCAACTGTGCAAGAATGTCTTCTCGCTTAATCGTCCCCTGGCGTAAGATTTTCCCCTTGTCTCCAGACAAATCCAAAATAGTCGAATCCTGTCCAGTCAGAAAAGCATCGTCTTCAAGACCCAAAACCTCTTGATCAAAATCCTCTAGAATCTGATCAAAGGTTACGCCACTTGCCTGACCTGAGATATTGGCAGACGGTCCAATCAAGGGCCCCGTCTCTCTAATCAAATCTAGTGTAATGGGGTGACTGGGCATCCGAAATCCAACAGTCGCGAGACCAGAATTGACCCAATAGGGAACTCGGTCATTGGCTTCGAGAATAATGGTCAAGGGACCCGGTAAAAAGGTCTCTACAAGTTTTTGTAGATAAGTTGGCTGATTCTTTGAAAAGTGCAAGATGTCCTCTAGAGAGGCGATATTTAGATTAAGTGCCTTATCTCTAGGGCGACGTTTGAGTTGGTAAACATGGTCAACTGCTTTTTCATCTAGCGCCTTGGCAAAAAGACCATAAACCGTCTCTGTAGGTAGAACGACAGCTCCACCATTTTCTAACTCTTGTCTAATTCTGTCCATCATCAACCACGACCATCCTATCTTGACCAAATTGGTCCTTGAGTGTTCGTACTCGCTTTTCAGGAAGATATTTCCTAAAAAGTTCGGGAACACTTTGACCTTGCTTGTATCCAATTTCAAGGTAAATCTTACCACCATCTTTGAGATAGTATGTTGCATCTTCCGCAATTCTACGGTAAATAGCTAGGCCATCCTCGTCTGCAAAGAGAGCTAGATGAGGCTCCGAATTAAAAACATTCAAGCCAACCTCTGACTCATCTTCACGAGAGATATAGGGTGGATTGGATACAATTATATCATATTTTTCAGAAATTTCTGCAAAACAATCAGATTTTTTAAAAAATATATTAAGTTTTTGATTTTTAGCATTTTCGCTAGCTAAATCTAAAGCATCTTGGGAAATATCCGCTGCTGTTACTGACCAATCTTGTCTGTTTTTTGCTAAGGCAAGAGCAATAGCTCCACTACCTGTTCCGATATCCAGAACTGAAAGATTCGCCTCAGGATTTTCGGCAAGGATAAGTTCAACCAACTCTTCTGTTTCTGGACGAGGAATCAAAACCCGTTCATCAACTTTTAACGGCATTCCATAAAAATCTGCCTGTCCAATGATATACTGAGCTGGCTTGTGAGCTGCTAACTGTTGGAAAATTCCTTTAACAAAAACTTCTTCCTCTTCCATCACTTCCTGCTGAAGAGCAAAGACAAAATCCGTAAAAGATAGATTTTTCAGGCTTCGATAGACAAAAGAGAGGCTTTCTGCTTCCTCTCCTTGTCTTATCAACTCTTCTTCAAAATCTGAAAATAATTGAGCTAATTTCATTATTTGTTTAATTCTTCTAATTTTTGTGTTTGGTCATAGAGCACCAAGGCATCCACAACTTCATCCAATTTTCCAGACAAGATGGTATCTAGTTTTTGGAGAGTCAAGCCGATACGGTGATCTGTGACACGATTTTGTGGGAAGTTATAGGTACGGATACGTTCTGAACGGTCACCAGTACCAATTGTCGACTTACGCTCAGCGTCTTGTTCATCCTGAGCAATTTGTGCGAAGTGGTCAGCAACACGCGCACGAATAATCTTCATAGCCTTCTCACGGTTTTTCTGCTGGGTACGTTCTTCCTGCATCTCAACCTTGATATTGGTTGGTAAGTGAACGATACGAACGGCAGTCGCAACCTTATTGACGTTCTGTCCACCAGCACCAGATGCGTGGTAGATATCAACACGAAGGTCTTTTGGATCAATATCGTATTCTACTTCTTCCACTTCAGGCATGACAAGAACTGTCGCTGTCGAAGTATGTACGCGACCTTGGCTTTCTGTCACAGGAACACGTTGCACTCGGTGGGCACCTGATTCGTACTTAAGCTTAGAATATACAGATTGACCCGAAACCATAGCAACCACTTCTTTGAAACCACCGACACCATTCATAGAGGCTTCCATGACTTCAAAGCGCCATCCTTGGGCTTCCGCATACTTTTGGTACATGGTTAGCAAATCCCCAGCGAAAAGTGCTGCTTCGTCACCACCAGCTGCTCCACGGATTTCAAGGATGATGTTCTTATCATCGTTTGGATCCTTTGGAAGGAGCAAGATTTTTAGTTTTTCTTCGTATTCTTCTTTTTCAGCCTTGGCATCTTTGAGCTCTTGCTTGGCCATTTCTTCCAAGTCCGCATCTCCGCCTGATTCCTTAATCATCTCTTCGGCATCAACGATGTTTTGAAGGACTTGTTTGTACTCACGGTAGGCTGTTACCGTATCACGAGTTGAAGCCTCTTCTTTTGAAAGCTCCATAAAACGCTTGGTGTCTGAAACGACATCAGGGTCACTCAGCAATTCTCCTAATTCTTCATAACGGTCTTCTACAGCTTGTAGTTGATCATAGATATTCATTTTTTCTCCTTATTTCTCAATTGTTAGATCATAGATTGCTACTACTTCGTTCTCGGATATTTCCCCAGTTTCTTTGAATCCATAACTGAGGTAACAAAATCTTGCATGTTCATTTTCTGGCTCATAAGACAACCAAAGTTTATTGCCTAAACCTGCTTGCGCTGTCCGAACATAGTCTAGCACTTTATCCATAATTGGTTTAAAATATCCTTGATTTTGAAAATTCTTATCAATCATAAAACGAAATAGTAAATAATTCCCACTACTAATTCCGATCTTTTTATCATAAGCTATCATCACAAAACCTATAATTGCATCATTATCATAAACTGCCAATGGAGCTACAAAATCTCCATTTTTAGTGTAGACATATGCTTCAGCTAAACTAATCGCGTTGGTTGCAATGAATTGTTTTTGATATTCCTTGACATCCAAATTCAAAACATCAAAATAATTTCCCATTGTAACATCTCTTAGTTCAATTGTCATAGTTTTGCTCCTTATTAGATGATATCATTGGTGCAAAATAATGTTTACGGCAAACCGAGATATAGGTTTCATTGCCACCAATCTGGATCTGCTCACCATCATAAACGGGTAGACCATCCTGTGTACGCAACACCATAATCGCCTTTTTCTTGCAATACTGACAAATGGTCTTGATTTCGTCAATCTTGTCTGCTAAAAGCAAGAGATATTTGGAACCTTCGAACAGTTCGTTACGAAAGTCATTTTTCAAACCAAAAGCCATGACCGGTATGTCTAACTCGTCCACAACACGAGCTAGGTCGTAAACATGGTGACGCTTGAGAAACTGGGCTTCATCGACCAAAACACAGTAAGGCTTTTCTGGTAAGTCTCGGATATAGCCAAAGATATCTGTCGTTTCCTCAATCGCAAGGGCAGGGCGTTTCATGCCAATTCGACTCGACACATAGCCAACACCGTCACGCGTATCCAGAGCCGAGGTCATAATGACAACACCTTTTCCTTGCTCCTCATAGTTATAGGCCACCTTGAGAATCTCAATGGTCTTACCAGAGTTCATAGTCCCATAACGATAATACAACTGTGCCATGTTTCTTGCTTCACGTCCATTTCTAAATTTTTGCTACATTCTAGTATATCATAATTTTCTTAAGCTTTAAACGGCAAAATGTGGTAAAATAGAAGAAATCAAAACTAGTGGAGGAAGCCATTATGCCATTTGTACGCATCGATTTATTTGAAGGACGCACGCTCGAGCAAAAGAAAGCTCTTGCTAAGGAAGTAACGGAAGCGGTTGTCCGCAACACTGGAGCACCTCAATCTGCTGTCCATGTCATCATCAATGACATGCCAGAAGGAACTTACTTCCCACAAGGAGAAATGCGCACCAAATAAGCTAGCTTAAGCAGAAATGCTTAGGCTTTTTCAATCTCCAAGTAGCATCCATTGAAGAAATAGTCTAAATTTGTTACAATTTGAAAAGAAACTTGGAGTATTCCAAGAAAAGAGCTATTAAAGGAAACATTATGATTACACGTGAATTTGATACCATCGCTGCTATCTCTACTCCACTAGGTGAAGGGGCTATTGGTATTGTCCGCTTGAGCGGAACAGAAAGTTTTGCTATTGCACAGAAAATTTTTAAAGGAAAAGACCTGAACAAGGTTGCTAGCCACACTCTTAACTACGGTCACATCGTTGACCCTCAAACTGGTAAGGTCATGGACGAGGTTATGATTGGGGCTATGAAGTCTCCAAAAACCTTCACTCGTGAGGATATTATCGAGATTAACACCCACGGTGGGATTGCGGTGACCAATGAAATTCTCCAGCTAGCTATTCGTGAAGGAGCTCGGTTGGCAGAACCTGGTGAATTTACTAAACGGGCCTTTCTAAACGGACGTGTGGACTTGACACAGGCTGAGGCGGTAATGGATATCATCCGTGCCAAGACTGATAAGGCTATGAACATTGCTGTCAAACAACTAGATGGCTCCCTTTCTGACCTGATTAACAATACCCGTCAAGAAATCCTCAATACACTTGCCCAAGTTGAGGTCAATATCGACTATCCTGAGTATGATGATGTTGAGGAAGCTACTACTGCTGTTGTCCGTGAAAAGACTATGGAGTTTGAGCAATTGCTAACTAATCTCCTTAGGACAGCCCGTCGCGGCAAAATCCTCCGTGAAGGAATTTCCACTGCTATCATCGGCCGTCCCAACGTTGGAAAATCTAGCCTGCTCAACAACCTCTTGCGTGAAGATAAGGCTATCGTAACCGACATCGCAGGTACCACCCGTGATGTCATCGAAGAATACGTCAACATCAATGGGGTACCTCTCAAATTGATTGATACAGCCGGTATTCGTGAAACAGATGACATTGTAGAACAAATCGGTGTTGAGCGTTCGAAAAAAGCCCTCAAAGAAGCTGACTTGGTACTACTAGTATTAAATGCCAGTGAACCACTGACCGCCCAAGATCGTCAACTCTTAGAAATCAGCCAAGATACTAATCGCATTATTCTACTTAATAAAACTGACCTGCCTGAAGCGATTGAAACTTCAGAACTTCCAGAAGATGTCATCCGCATTTCAGTTCTTAAAAATCAAAACATCGATAAGATCGAAGAGCGCATCAACAATCTCTTCTTTGAAAATGCTGGTTTGGTTGAACAAGATGCTACTTATCTATCCAATGCTCGTCACATTTCCCTAATTGAAAAGGCAGTTGAAAGCCTACAAGCTGTTAACCAAGGTCTTGAACTGGGGATGCCAGTTGATTTGCTTCAAGTTGATTTGACTCGTACTTGGGAAATTCTCGGTGAAATCACAGGAGATGCTACTCCAGATGAACTCATCACCCAACTCTTTAGCCAATTCTGTTTAGGAAAATAAGAAAAATCCATGATCATTCGGTCATGGATTTTATTGTCTTATTAGTAATCTGGTCTTAAAACACCTGTTACAGTTGCCTTAGTTGCTTCGTAGTCGCCATCTACGACAACCTTGATAATGCGTTTTGCATCTTCTTCTGGTGCTGGAACAAGAGGTAGACGAGTTGGTCCAGCTTCAAATCCCATATAGTTCAGAACTGCCTTAACAGGAGCAGGACTTGGATAAGAGAAGAGGGCATTGACTTTAGGAATGAATTTACGCTGAATAGCCGCTGCTTTCTTCATATCACTTTCCGAAATGGCAGTGAACATCTCATGCATCTCATCCCCATTTGTATGGGATGCAACAGAAATAACCCCGTCCGCACCAAGGTTCATGGCATGGAAAGCATCTCCATCCTCACCAGTATAGACCAAGAACTCTTCTGGCTTGTGCTCGATCAAGTAAGCCATATTGGCCAAGCTAGTACATTCTTTGACTCCAATGATATTTGGATGGTCAGCCAAGCGAAGCATGGTTTCTGGAGTCAATTCGACAACCACACGTCCTGGAATGTTATAGATAATAATCGGTAGGTCCGAAGCATCTGCAATTGCTTTAAAGTGCTGGTACATTCCTTCTTGAGAAGGTTTGTTGTAGTAAGGTACGATAGCAAGTCCAGCTGCAAAACCACCAAACTCTGCTACTTCTTTTACAAACTCGATTGAATCACGAGTATCATTGGTACCGATACCAGCAATAAGCGGTACCCGACCATTAACAACTTTTTGTACAGCAGTAAAAATCTCCAACTCTTCATCGTGAGTCAAGGTAGGACTTTCAGCTGTCGTACCAGCAAGAAGAATTCCATCCGTGTGATGAGCCAGCAAATGCTCAATCAAGGCTGGAATAGCATCAAAATTGATAGAACCATCATCATGAAAAGGAGTAATGAATGCTGTGATGATTTTACACTCTTTTAAATCTTGATAAGACATGAGAAACACCTCTCTATTTCAAAGAAGGAGTTCATCTGAACTCCTAAACGATATTACTATTTTAATTCAAATTTCAATTCGGCCGTTGGACGAACCAATCCACGTTCATGAAGAGTTTCTGCAATCTGAACTGAGTTCCAAGCAGCACCTTTGAGAAGGTTATCTGAAACAACCCACATGTGAATTCCTTTTTCTGCATCCAAGTCTTTACGGATACGACCAACAAAGGTATCACGTGAACCAACTGCATTGATGGCTTGCGGATAGATTTGATGAGCTACATCATCTTCAAGAACAGCACCTGGGAAGACTGCGATAGCTGCTTTGACTTCTTCAATTGGAGCCACTTCTTTTGTTTCGATATAAACTGACTCAGAGTGAGCTGACAAGACTGGAATACGCACACATGTTGCAGATACTGCAATGCTATCATCTTCCATGATTTTCTTAGTTTCCTTAGTCATCTTCATCTCTTCGTAAGTATAATCATTGTCTGTGAAGACATCAATTTGTGGAAGAGCGTTAAAGGCGATAGGATAATGTTTCTTGTCACCACCTGAAGGCAAAATTTCTGCGTGTAAATCACGTGGTTTCACTCCATCATTCAAGACTTCACGAAGTTCACGTTGTGTCTCAAGAATCGCTCCCATACCAGCACCTGAAACTGCTTGGTAAGTTGAAACGATGATACGGTCCAAGCCCCATTTTTGGCGAACTGGCTCAAGAGCCACCATCATTTGGATTGTTGAACAGTTAGGGCAAGCAATAATCCCGTTGTGGGCATCAAGTGCGTGAGCATTGACCTCTGGAACAACCAAAGGAACGTCTGGATTTTGACGGAAGTAAGATGTATTATCAACTACTACCGCTCCAGCTTTAACTGCATATGGTGCATACTTAGCTGATGTAGAACCACCTGCTGAAAAGAGAGCAATATCAACTCCTTCAAAAGCAGTTTCAGTCGTTTCTTCAATCGTAATATCTTGGTCTTTAAATTTCAAAGTCTTGCCCGCTGAACGTGCAGAAGCAAGTAAACGAATTTTATCGATTGGAAGTGTTGATTCTTCCAACATTTTTATCATCTGAGCACCGACAGCACCTGTCGCGCCGACTACAGCAACTGTATATCCCATAAGTAACCTCTTTCGGAATTTTCTAAAAATTTCTATAATAGATGTATTATACTACTTTTTCCATGAATTGCAAAGCTTTTTCATCATTTTTTGGAAAATAAAAATCCCCAGTCGCTAGACTAGGGACTAAGAGGCATCTTCATGTGATGAGCAGGTTCACACAACTCATCAAGGTCCGCTCCTGCGTTATGACCTCCTTATGCTCAATAGTAGCCCGAAGACTACCTATCGACTCATCGCGTCTATTATATTACTAGAAATAAGTGGTTTTGTCAATAAGAAATTTTTGCAGGATGACTTTTATTATACAAAAGCCAGAATTTTTTCTCGCGGGCATAAGAAAAAACTCTTGTGTTCAAGAGTCTCCCTGTAAATATTATGCTAATTGCCGGGATTGAACCGGCGACCTCATCCTTACCATGGATGCGCTCTGCCAACTGAGCTAAATCAGCTTACTTAAAAAGTATACTACAGTTAGAAAATCTTGTCAAGTTTCCTAAGAAATTTTCCATAAGAAAAAGCCAGGCAAAGGCTACCTAGCTTATCCTGTTCTATTTGCTTAAATCGATTCGACGACCAATTTTACCAATGATAATCGCTCCAATAATCAATGAAGCAAATTCACCAACTCCTGTTGTAAACCAAGTGAGGAAAAATGGTAATTGAGCTACAATATTCAACTCTGCAGCGATAGTAAACATGGAAATTGAAAAGAGGATTGAAAAGAAGAAATGATCTTTTCGAATCAATCCGTTAAAAAGGTAATCTTTGCTGTATTTTGCAAAAAGCCAAACACCTAGACTGAGGAATACCAGGGTTGAGCCACCACCAACAAAGACATCTAGCAGTCCGAAGCTAAAGAAATTAGCAATCATACAACCTATAGTAACTCCGATGATGTACTTAGGATTGTAAAAAGCCATAAAGTTCATCATTTCTGAAATACGGAACTGATAAGCACCGTAGCTAATGGCATTTAGGGGTGGTGTGACAGTTAAAACGACATAGATAGCTGCAACGATTGCAATATCTGCTACATCACGAACAGTTAATTTTTTCATCTTTTCTCCTTTGGCGGGTTGTCCACGTAAAATATGCTTGGTGAAAGAAGCTAAGCACCAAGGGTTGATTCATTCAACCTTACTAGTATAGCACAATAGCCTGCTTTATGCTATACTAAAAGCATGAAAAAACGCATTCAAAGTCTATTCATGAATGAGCTCTTAGCCTATCTTTTTTTTGGAATAGCAACTACTCTTGTTTCCATCTTATCCCGATTAGTCATTTATCAACTAAGTCATCAGGAGCTCCTTGCTACGACCTTGGCAAATATAATCGGTATCCTCTTTGCCTTTATCACAAATGATACAATCGTGTTTAAGCAAACAAGGAAGAATCGACTTATCCGTTTATTGAAATTTTCTCTTGCTCGCCTTTCTACTTTTCTGTTAGATTTGCTCTTTACTTTTCTGTTTGTGACTCAATTCCCTCATATCATAGGGCAATTTGTAAATGAAAATCTTGATAAGATAAATGCAATTGAAACAGTTCTTGCACAATTTTTTATAATTATTCTTAATTACATTTTTAGTAAGGTATTTATTTTTAAAAAATAAGAAAAAATTTAAGCATATAGCTTGCAAGCATTTCTTAATTAATATATAATAAAGAGTAAAAATTTTGTAAAGGAATTATGAAAATGTTAAAAGATCTTAAAGCATTTTTGCTCCGCGGTAATGTCGTAGACCTTGCTGTCGGTGTGATCATTGCCTCTGCTTTTGGTGCAATCGTAACTTCATTCGTTAACGATATCATCACTCCACTTCTATTGAATCCAGCCTTGGAAGCTGCGAAAGTAAAAAATATCGCTGAGCTTGCATGGAATGGTGTTACATATGGTAAATTCTTAAGTGCTATTATCAACTTCCTTGTTGTAGGTACTGTTCTCTTCTTTGTTATTAAAGCTATGGAAAAAGCTCAAAGCCTTACTAAAAAAGAAGAAGTTGTTGAAGAGGAAGCTCCAGCTGGTCCAACTGAGTTGGAAGTACTTCAAGAAATCAAAGCTCTTCTTGAGAAAAAATAATCGATTAAAAGGATTTAGCGCAAAGCTAAATCCTTTTTCTTTACTCTTTTGGTAATTTACCTGCTTTTTCAAGCATTTTCTTGATAAGATAAGGCATCTTAACATTTTCTCGACCTTTTTTCTCAATCAATTTTTTAACAAATTCTGGCATTTGTAAGTCTTGTGATTCATCTAAAATATTTTTAGTTTCATCCGAAGGGACTAATTCATCAAAGGTTTCTTCTTCTGGGAGAAATTCCTTAAACTCTTGATGTTCATTAGCTCTGACTGTATTAACCAAGGCATCAATCAAACGAGAATCCGTATTGGGCATTGGTGGTCGATGGTAGGTCACACCCAATTCTTGACACAAGTCATAACATTCCACATCATTATCAAACAAGACTTCAATATGCTCACTAATGAAGCTGATAGGAACAAAAATATAATGGTCTGGATGTTCTGTCTGTTCTCTGAGATACTCCAAAACATCTGGTTTAATCCATGGAATACCGATATCGCTCTCACTCTGCCAGGTGTTAGTATATTGTTCTGAAGTCAAGCCTAGTTTTTCAGCGACTAGCTTGCTATTTTCAAAAATTTGGTCGATATAGGGGTCACCAAAATCCAAGGCAAAAATGGGCACACTATGGGCTGAAAAGATTACTTTAAAGCTATCCTGCTTTACTTCTTCTTTTAAAATATTAGCAATTTCATCTGCCCAATAGTTTAGCAAGGCCTCTTCTTGATACCAGTCCTTAATGATCAAAAATTGAATTTGCTTGCTTTCTAAAAATTTCTCATAACCCATGACAGAGTAAAAAGAATAATGGGGCTCCAAAATCAAGCAAATACACTGCTCGATTCCATCTGATTCCATCTGACCAATCACATCTGGAATAAAAGGTTTGGAAAATTTATTGGCAAAATAGACACTATACTCATTCCCCAGTCTAGCTTCTACTAAGGCAACTTCTTCACGGGTGATTCTTTGTAGAGGCGTACCTCCAATAAGTACATAATTATCATAGAGTGTTTGAATCTCGTGGTCTTGAGGTCTCACTCCACGACGAATATTTGTGAAAAAATCAGCTACACCTTCAAAGGTAATCTCTTCTGGCGAACCGAAAGTCATCATTAAAATTGCTTTTTTCATAACTGCTTCCTTGTGATGTTTTTATCAAATTTATTTTATCATGAATCCACTGATAAGTAAACGCTAACATAGAGAATTTCCCTAACTTCTGTCTTTTGTTTTTATCTTCTTTCTATGATACAATGGAAAAAATGAATTCAAAAGGAGTTTTTTATGACTTACCCCAATCTCTTGGACCGCTTCTTAACCTACGTTAAGGTCAACACGCGCTCTGATGAACACTCTACTACTACTCCAAGTACACAGAGTCAGGTTGACTTTGCGACAAATGTCCTAATTCCTGAAATGAAACGTGTTGGATTACAAAATGTTTATTATCTACCAAATGGTTTTGCAATTGGGACTTTGCCAGCCAATGATCCATCTTTAACACGTAAAATTGGCTTCATCTCCCACATGGATACTGCTGATTTTAATGCCGAAGGAGTCAATCCACAGGTAATTGAAAACTACGATGGTGGTGTGATTGAACTTGGAAACTCTGGTTTCAAACTAGATCCAGCTGACTTCAAGAGTCTTGAGAAATATCCAGGACAAACGCTCATCACAACAGATGGAACAACCTTGCTAGGTGCCGATGACAAGTCAGGAATTGCTGAGATTATGACTGCCATTGAATATCTGACTGCCCATCCTGAAATCAAACACTGTGAGATTCGTGTTGGTTTTGGTCCAGATGAGGAAATCGGTGTTGGTGCTAATAAATTTGATGCAGAAGATTTTGATGTTGATTTTGCCTACACTGTTGATGGAGGACCACTAGGTGAGCTTCAGTACGAGACCTTCTCAGCAGCTGGTGCTGAATTGCATTTCCAAGGTCGTAATGTCCACCCTGGTACTGCAAAGGGACAGATGGTAAATGCTCTTCAGCTAGCAATTGATTTTCACAATCAACTTCCAGAGAATGACAGACCTGAGTTAACTGAAGGTTACCAAGGGTTCTATCATCTTATGGATGTGACAGGTAGTGTCGAGGAAGCGCGTGCTAGCTACATCATTCGTGATTTTGAAAAAGATGCCTTTGAAGCGCGTAAAGCAGCCATGCATTCTATCGCTGATAAAATGAATCAAGAACTTGGTAGCGACCGTGTCACACTAAACTTGACAGACCAGTACTACAATATGAAAGAAGTCATTGAAAAAGATATGACTCCAATTACCATTGCTAAGGCCGTTATGGAAGATTTAGGTATCACACCTATTATTGAACCAATTCGCGGCGGGACAGACGGCTCTAAAATTTCCTTTATGGGAATCCCAACTCCAAATATCTTTGCTGGTGGCGAAAACATGCATGGACGTTTTGAATATGTTAGCCTTCAGACTATGGAACGTGCAGTTGATACCATCATTGGTATCGTAGCTTATAAATAATTGATAAAAAACCGAGCATATCCAACTACGGAAATGCTCGGTTTTAGTATTTTATACTCGTCGAAAATCTCGTCAAACCACGTCAACATCGTCTTGCTGTACTCAAGTACAGCCTGCGGCTAGTATCCTAGTTTGCTCTTTGATTTTCATTAAGTATTAAAAGTGACATCTTTCCCTGCCCCTTTAGTTATCTCCCAATTTTCTCGTCTACTTGATTGTATTTCACTTAATACAAGGAAAACAATCTAAAACTAATTGTTACAACCTTCTTGCATCCAATTCGAATACACTATTTAAGGGCATTTTACATTAATTAGTCTTTTTTTCTTTTGACCATTCCAATCATTCCTAAGAACATGCCCATAATTCCTACAGATGCAAAAGCAGAACCATCTTCACTTCCTGTTTTAGGTAGAACTTCTTGACGATTTGCAGGTGCCTGATAAGTCTTATCTTCTAACATAGGCGGAACTACATATGACTTATCATCATTTTTATCTACGATTTGATTCATAGTTTTTTCAGAGGCAGTTACATCACTAGTAAATCCTGATTCTTGATGACTTGCAGCTTCTCCACTAGGAACTCCTTCCTCAACGTTCGAAACTCCATGAGTAACTCCTTCAGAACCAGTCATACTACCAGTAAACTCTGGTAAGTTATGAATAGCTGCTTCAGAACCCGACACACCACCAGTAAACTCTGGTAAGTTGTGAATAGCTGCTTCAGAATCAGACACACCACCAGTAAATTCTGGTACCTTATGGTCAGCTGATACGATTTTAGCTGATTCTTCTTTCTTAGTTCCAACCAACACAATTTCATCTTGCGCAACTTCAATAACTTCACGAAGTTTTATAGTACGGCTTCCATCTGGTGCTACTTCAGTCAAGATACGTTCCTTACCTGCACGACCTACCTGACTCACTCGAGTTTCACCTTTTGGAAGACTTGAATCTTCTTGTTTAACTGTCTTGAAGTTAATTACTTCTTCTACTACTTCAAGACTTGGTTGAGGTTGAACTAGTTCCTTATCTCCATCCGTTGGAACTATGGAATATTTCACTTCCTCTTTCGGAGTCGCTTGAAGCTGGTTGATAGAAGTTAGAGCTGCTTGCAAGGCTTTGTCTACTGCATCTTGTGTCTTGGCTTCTTGGATAGCTGTAAGTGCCTGTTCTGATAACTCGACGAGATGCTTCTTAGCTTCTTTATCGCTACCTAGTTCCTTGCTCTTGTTTTGGATAGCCTCTGCCAAGCTTGCCATAGCCTTGTCGTAGTTAGGCTCTTCTGGCTGGGATGGTTTTGCTTCCTCTTTCGGAGTCGCTTGAAGTTGGTTGATAGAAGTTAGAGCTGCTTGTAAGGCTTGGTCTACTGCATCTTGTGTCTTAGCTTCTTGGATAGCTGTAAGTGCTTGTTCTGATAACTCAACTAGTTTCTTCTTAGCTTCTTTATCGCTACCTAGTTCCTTACTCTTGTTTTGGATAGCCTCTGCCAAGCTTGCCATAGCCTTGTCGTAATTAGGCTCTTCTGGCTGGGATGGTGTTTCTTCCTCTTTCGGAGTCGCTTGAAGTTGGTTGATAGAAGTTAGAGCTGCTTGCAAGGCTTTATCTACTGCATCTTGTGTCTTGGCTTCTTGGATAGCTGTAAGTGCCTGTTCTGATAACTCAACTAGTTTCTTCTTAGCTTCTTTATCGCTACCTAGTTCCTTGCTCTTGTTTTGAATAGCCTCTGCCAAGCTTGCCATAGCCTTATCGTAGTCAATCTTAGACTCTTCTGGTTGAGCTGGCTGCTCTGGTTTTGGTTCCTCTTTTGGAGTCACCTGAAGTTGGTTAATAGAAGTTAGAGCTGCTTGCAAGGCTTTGTCTACTGCATCTTGTGTCTTAGCTTCTTGGATAGCTGTAAGTGCTTGTTCTGATAATTCAACTAGTTTCTTCTTAGCTTCTTTATCGCTTCCTAGTTCCTTGCTCTTGTTTTGGATAGCCTCTGCCAAGCTTGCCATAGCCTTGTCGTAGTTAGGCTCTTCTGGCTGGGATGGTTTTGTCTCCTCTTTCGGAGTCGCCTGAAGCTGGTTGATTGAAGTCAGAGCCGCTTGCAAAGCTTTGTCTACTGCATCTTGTGTCTTAGCTTCTTGGATAGCTGTAAGAGCTTGTTCTGATAACTCAACTAGTTTCTTCTTAGCTTCTTTATCGCTGCCTAGTTCCTTGCTCTTGTTTTGAATAGCCTCTGCCAAGCTTGCCATGGCCTTGTCGTAGTTAGGCTCTTCTGGCTGGGATGGTGTTACTTCCTCTTTCGGAGTCGCCTGAAGTTGATTGATTGAAGTCAGAGCCGCTTGCAAAGCTTTGTCTACTGCATCTTGTGTCTTAGCTTCTTGGATAGCTGTAAGAGCTTGTTCTGATAACTCAACTAGTTTCTTCTTAGCTTCTTTATCGCTGCCTAGTTCCTTGCTCTTGTTTTGAATAGCCTCTGATAAACTTGCCATGGCCTTGTCATAGCTAGGCTCTTCTGGCTGGGATGGTGTTGCTTCGACACCATAGTTTTCTTCCTTATCAAGAATAGCTTGCAAGGCTGTGGCTGTTTTCAGAATTTCTTGAGCACTGGCTGGACTTGCTGAAAGTTGTTCAGATAATTTATCTAAGTTTGACTTGAAGGCTTGACGCGCCTCTGGAGTATTCTTCAAACTTGTTTGGTCAAATTTAGCCAATTCATCCTTCCAGTTCTTCATAGCTTGAACTAATTCTTCTTTGGTATAAAGAGCGCTATCTGCTCCACGAGTGATGAACTTATCAACTTGAATACCAATATTTCTAGAGGTATCATTTCGTTTTGGATCCAATTGCAAGGTTACAGCGTGCCAACCTTCTTCGAGTCCATCCAAACGAACAAGAGTCTGATCACCTTGACGTGTAGTTGCTGTTCCACTGAAGTACTTCTTACCATTGACATCAGTAGCATTTCCTTGACCATCTTGATACTCAAGTTCTTTACCATCTAGAGTAACCTTGTAGATACCATGTCCAGGATCAACAAAACCTTTAATTTCAAGACCTGTTCCATAGAAATAGGCTGTTACGCTAGCATTTTTCTTCTGTTCTTCATTCAAACGACCAAAGGAGGCCCAAGACTCAGTATTTTGGTATTTACCTGCCGAATTGGTTTCATGATGCCAACCTGGGCTATAATCAAGTTGACTGGCCTGGTCATCATGACTGACTTGGTCTTTTTGAAGTAAGTCAGCCTTCATTACTCGAACAGTTGCTTCTGAAGCAAATCCAAGCAAGGCATTATCTGATGCGCTTGTCATTTTCACTTTAAAGTCAAAGATTGAATCAGCTTGCTCAGTAAAGTCAATTGTCGGAATTGTCAAAGTCTTTTCTGTTTCACCTTCTTGGAAGGTCAAATCAGCTGTTGTATCCTTATAAACCTTACCGTGAACCCCTGTTCCTGGTTCAGTCACGACATGGACTGTTGCAGCTCCTTTGCTACCACCAACACGTTTAATGGTTACAGTGACAGGTTGGCCTTTTTGAACTTCATAGGTAGTTTCTTTCAACTCAAACATACCCTTACCAGCATTGTTGAGTGTATAGATACCTTCAGTTGCAATAGCTTTGCCAGTTTTGTTAACGAGTTTGATGGTATGTTCACCTGGAGCCAAGTCATCTGTTTCATAAACCATCTGGCTACGTTTACGAGCTGCATTATTAGTTTGTACGTCTGCAACCTTTTGACCATCCACGTAAACTGACATTTCACCGTGGTTTGGATCCACTGTAGATACGACATAAGCCTTAGTTCCATTGAAGCGGTAGGTTACGCTAGCATCCTTTTTATTGGTCCACATGGATGTACCACGGATACCTTCAGATTCGTCATACCAGGTTGTATTAGCTTTATCAGCTGTTGTATTTGAATGGTAATCCAAGCCTAGAGGATAGCCATCTGTTTTTTCGATACTACTTGGTGTCTTATAAACAGAGAAGTTTGTCAAAATAGGAGTTGCTTGTGAATTCGTGATAGTCACACGAATCTTTTGGGCTTCTACAGGTTGACCTTGGACAAGACGACGATAACCAACAGTCGAACCCTCTCCATATGGAACCCAGCGACCATTGAGCTCAACTTCAACCTTAAATCCTGAGATACGTTGACCTTTAGCGATATCTTCTTTGAGTTCGACTACGTCAAAGCGTCTCTTTTGACCAAGATCGACAGTGAATTCACCTGTCTTGGCATCATTTGACAATGCCCAACTAGTATAATCCTTACCATCGGTTAGGTTGCTTGCTTGGTACAAGTGATTCTTACGGGTAGAGCTTGCCGTTACAGTTGCCCCCTTGGCGAAGTCAGTTGCATACATTTGGTCCAAGGTTGCTCGGAATTCTTTCAAGCGAGCCACGTCTGCATCTGCGAATTTACCTTCTTTATTTGGTGGAATATTGAGGAGAAGTGGCGTTCCACGACCAACAGATTTGAAGTAGATATCCATCAAATCTTTGATTGATTTTGGCTGTTGATTGTCATGGTAGAACCAACCTGAACGGATAGAAACGTCTGCTTCACCGACAGAGTACATATCTCCTTCTGGATCTCCATGGTTGAGATATTCATTCTTCACATCGTCAGTGATCTTAGCTTTCTTAACCTTATGCCAAACTGGATCTCCAGCGATACCACGTTCATTACCGATCCAACGGACGCTTGTTGGTTGAGCAGAGAAGATAGCGATATCTCCTTCAGCTTTCTTGATGTACTTGAACCACTCGTCAAAGGTGTAGGTTACTTTTTGAGCTCCGCTACCACGCGCACCATCCATCCACACTTCGATAAATTTACCCTTATTTCCGTATTTAGGATTGCCAAGGATTTCCTTGAGCTGGTTGAGGTAGTATTCGTTGTACTCTTTTTCAGTTGAAACATGATATTTAGGGTTATTGGCATCCCATGGTGATAGGTAAACACCCATATTCATGTCATATTTCGTTGCTGATTTAGAGATTTCTTCGAGAAGGTCACCCTTACCGTCTTTCCATGGACTTGCCGCTACGGTATGTTTTGTATATTGAGAAGGATAGATTACAAATCCATCATGGTGTTTGACAACCATGATTGTTCGCTTGAATCCTGCATCCTTCAAAGTCTTAATCCACTGGTCTGTATCAAGATTAGTTGGGTTAAAGTTTTGGGGATTTTCTCTACCGTTCCCCCATTCAGAGTTAGTGTAGGTATTCATACCATAGTGGATAAAGGCAGCCAATTCTTCCTTGTGGTAGTCCAATTGAGCCTTACTTGGTAGTGGTCCATAGTTTCCAATTTCTGTTTCTTCGTCTTTTGGATCCACTACTGGAGTTGCAGGAGTTGCTGGTTTTGGATCTTCTATTTTTTCGTATTCAAAAATAACTTGGTTCACTCCTTTATGTTGGATTGTTGCTTCTTGGCTTGCATTGACTGCACGGTAGCCTGCAATTTCTTTGGCTTGGAATCTGTGAACAAAGGAAACTTCGTATTCTTTACCATCGTTATTGTCACCAGTTGCAGGCGCTAATTCTTGATCTGTGCCTTTCAAGCGGTAACGAAGGTCGAAGGAACCTTTATTGACTTTATAAACAACCTTAATGACACGAGTTCCTGCAGGAGCCTTGCTCACAACGCTATAATCATCTCCCCAGGAATCTTTCAGTTGCTTGTTGACAGCTTGGCCGTCAATCGATACAATCTCATATTTTTCTTTATTCTTCTTGTAGAAGTCAGTTTTCTCAATTTCTGTTTTATAGTTATAGTCAAACTGAGTTCCAACTTCCGTCTTTTCAACAAAAGTATCGTTTTCTTTGACTGGATTATCTTTTTGGTCTAGATGTTCTACAACAACTCGTCCATAGTCAACACCTTCAAGAAGCGTTGCAATACCATTTTGATCGAAAGAGTATTTATTTTTGCCAATAACAGCTGTCTTATTTCGAAGCATCTCTCCCTCTGGAGTGAAGTAATAACGATTGCCGTTATCGCCTTGATACCAACCTTTAACACCGTATTTGTCAATGATTTCTTTGACCCATGCCAATTGTTCTGGCGAGAGGACAAGCCCTCCTCCAAAGCGATCTTTTTCAGCAATGTTAGCATTATCAACAGTACCACGTTGGTGAATTCCGATAACTTTTCCTTCACCGTTGATAATTCCACCACCTGAAAGACCTGATACAGAAGTCAAACGATAAGTGACACCAACTGTTCCCTTATCATCATATTTTTCAGTACCTTTAACAACACCATCAGCCTTATACAATTGACCAGGTACGATTGGTTCCTTCAATTCTGGAGAGCTTGAATCTGTAGGGTAACCAATTGTGCTAACAGGTTCTCCGGCTTTGTATTCTCGATGTTCTGCTAGAGGAGTGAAGGTCGCAGCCTTATTTGGACTTGCAATCGAAAGTGGAACTGGTGCTACTACTAAAGCTAGATCATTCTTAATTCCTTCACCAAACTTTTCTTTATTCCAAAAATGAATATCCTTTTCCTTAAACAAAACCGTATTTCCTGAAGTTGGCAAAGAATTGTTCTTAGCAGTATTTGAACCTACATTGTAATAAAACTTAGTAGTATCACCACCACGAATAGAACCTGCATTGGTATCTGCATCCTTGACTAAAAAATTATGAGCTACTGTCAACATAATATTTGGAGCTACAAAGATTCCAGATCCAGAATTGAGATAACGTTGGCTACCTCCACCTGCTAAAGGTGAACTGAAAATTGTATAAACCATAGCAGCTGAGGTAGCTGGCTGGCCTTCATAATTGATATGTTTAATGTCTTGGCCACCGTTGATAACGGCTCTATTTTCTTTTTCGCCTGCAGTTGGAGCTACTTCCGTAGGTTTCAAGATGCTCTTAGTCTCTACCTGTGGACTTTCTTGTTCTGATACAATAGCTGCAGTATCCACTTTTTTCACTGGAGTATCAGGATAGGCACGATCAGGGATTTCTTCAGGGAGTACATCACCAGCCACTTCAGCAGTTTTAGCTTCCTCTGTTGCTTTCTCGGCAGTAGGATCTGTTTTTTCAGTTACTTCTTCTTTGACTGCTTCTTCTTTTTCATGTTTTACATCTGCCACTTCTTTTGATTGACCGTCAACTTCAAGTTTTGGTTCTGTCACAAGTTCACTAGCCGCAACATTCCCAGATGCAAAAAAAGTAAGACCGACTGCTACAGAAGCAACACCAACAGTCAGTTTACGAATACTAAAGATTCGACCTTTTTCTAAAAAATATTGTTTCATCAAATACTCCTAATCTTCTAGAGCAGTCAGCTACTGCCCGAGCCCAGCTTTAACTGGTGACATTGTTATTTTTATGTACTATTCAAAAACCCCTTCCAATAAATTCTTTATTTAGACCATTACAAGCATCGAGAAATCGCTTACATTCTCTTGGATAAAATAATGCTTCTATTAGCCACTTTCGTTATAATAAGTATACTATATTATAATAAAAAAAACAAAGTTTTTTATTATTTTTACTACTTTTTTACTTCATGTTTTTATGACAATCTATGGCTAAGGACAGATGGGTATAAAGTTACATTAATATAAAAAGAGGTAGGATGTGTACCTAAAAGATTAGACAGAAAAAATCTAACCTTCAAAAGTCGGTACCTAATTTTATTTCCATTACCTCTTTTTATTTTTTAAAATTTAAGTTCTCAACTTCTCTATTATTCTCCCTTTTTCCCTATCATCAACAAGCCGAGAAACATCCCTACAAATCCTACAATTGCAAGACTGGACTTATCTTCACTTCCTGTTTTAGGTAGGAGATGCTGCTGCGCCGCAGGTGCTTGATAAGTATGTTCTTGCGCCATAGCCTGCACTGCAGTAGACGGGGCAGCCTTATATCCTGTCCCCTTATGCACTGCTGCTTCAGCCTTGTTTACACTATCCGCAAGAGTTGGTAAATTCGAACTAGCAGGCTGTACTTCATCGGATCCACCTTCATAGGATGGAAGTTCTAATTTAGCGGCTTCTACCGCATTAGCGCCACCTTCATAGGATGGAAGTTCTGACTTAGCTGCTTCTACCGCATTAGCGCCACCTTCATAGGATGGAAGTTCTAATTTAGCGGCTTCTTCGCCGTTGATACCACCTGTGAACTCTGGAACTTCATGAATAGCGGCTACTTCGCCGTTCACACCACCTGAGAAGTCTGGCACATCATGAACGGCTGCTTCCTCACCGTTGATGCCACCTTCAAAGGCTGGATCCTCATGAACTGTACCTTCACCATTGACTGCACCTGTGAACTCTGGAACTTCATGGATTGTTGCTTTTGCACCATTTTTTCCACCAGGAACTCCTGCACCTTCAAGACTTACAGGCAAATTATGCATGCTCTCAATTGCACCATCAATGATTTCTGTAATTTCCTGACCAATATCTTCCTTGCTAGCTGCAAATAGCAATGTTTTTGAATCGTACTGAGTCAAGAAGGTCGCAAAATTTCCATTTGCCAATTTAAGAACTGGTGGCTGATTCACCAAAACTTCAGAATCGAATTCTAAAGCGATGACATTTTTGCTCATCTCTACAGCATTTTTCACAGTTGCTTTCGTTGGAGCAATCCCATCCTTACTTAAAAAATCCCAGTTGAATTTCTTATAAGACAAGGTATATTCATTTTGAGTGGCAGTTGCATGCTCATAAAGCAAACCAAATTCACCATTTCCAAGATCTTGCAAGGAGTTATAAGCAAATTTACCACTTTGAATTGGATTGTGCTTGATCCAAGTTAGATCCCCATTCGCTTCCACACGTGCTACGTGCACCAAACCATTGTATCGTCCAGGTCCACCTGCATTACTGAGGATAATATATTCCTTACCTTCTTGCACAGTATGAATAGCTGACATTTGAACATAGACATCTTTGACATCCGCATAGCGCTTCACATCTTTTTCCCAAGTTGCTCCACCATCTTTACTTGTAGCAACTTGAAGATCACCTGTCAATCCGCGCATGAAGAGTTTGAGATCTCCATTATTCAATTGCACAACGGTTGACTCCGTATTTTGAGCACCTGGATTATTCATAGTTGAAGAGTGAATTGTTTGATTACCTATTGGACGATTATCATTGACTGCCTCACCTGCATGCCAAGTTTCACCATGATCATCTGAGTAAATGACGCGCGAAGACTGAGAACCACCTAGGTAGGATACATTATTTGTAGTGTAGGCAGGGATAACAAGACGTCCTTTATGAGGTCCTGAGTGCAAGGCAATACCTGTACCAGGCCCAGTACCTAAGAAATGCATCCAGTCCTTACGAATACCATATGTAATATCTTTTGGTGCAGACCAAGTTTTTCCATCGTCATCACTATAAGACATCCAGAGATAATTGGTATTTGAAACTCTAAAGATATTCTTGTCGCTATAATCGAAGTAGACATTACCAATCAGTTCTTCACCTTTATACAAATCACCCTTATCACTATAGGCTGGTTTCTTAGGATCAACTACAACACGGTATTCTGTCT
This sequence comes from Streptococcus sp. 959, assembly GCF_013277075.1. Lineage (GTDB taxonomy): Bacteria > Bacillota > Bacilli > Lactobacillales > Streptococcaceae > Streptococcus > Streptococcus pseudopneumoniae_C. The sequence continues at coordinate 75,576 of NZ_VMMF01000003.1, read as the reverse complement.
TTCTATTTTCAGGGTCAAAAACCTCACCATTTTCACGAATTGTATAATGTCCTGCTTCACCTTTTTTATACAGAACTTGGTAAACCTTATCCCCAATTTGCTCATAGGCTTGCGATGCTTTTCCTGGCAAATCTCTAACCGCTTCACCTTCTACAAACATATCAAAAATAGAGAAGATTCGCTTAGTTTTCGGATCTTGAACTAGGGCCATGTCGATATTGACTGGTGATCCCGCATGAGCTCTTCTGGCATTCTCATTATCACGAGGATTTGAGATGACGATTCTATCTCCCCATGTTTTGCCCTTATCATCACTACGACGAACAACCATACCGATATCGCCCCAGTCAGAGTGATGCAAGCGTCTCTCATCTGCACCAGCAATCAAGGTTCCCTTATCCGTTTTCAGCAGGGCTGGAATACGATAGCTTGCAATACCATCTTTATTTGGCTTGCGGTTCTCACCACCTTCAAAAACATCCAGTTTATCAGTAACTTCTGCTCCTTCAGGAAGCTTCTTCTCCAACTCTCCTCTTTCAAAGAGCTGACTACGTTTTTTTACTTCTTCTGGTGAAAGGGTACGATCATAAACCGTTAGATTACGGACTTTAAGATTAGCGCCCCAGAAGTTTTTGCCTGTACGTTTGGTTGTACCGATTTGCACATGATTGACATCTGGCATATCTTGGATGAAACGACCAGATTGAGGACTTGTACGTGACAAGACACCATTTACGTAGAGGCGCACCTTACCATTTGGTTGGTCTGCATTGGGTCTTTCAACTGTAAAGGTTACAGAATTCCACTGACCTGGTTTAATCTTCAAAGGAGCGTTTTTATAATCACCATAAAATTGGTTCCCATTAGCATCCCGACCTTCAATGATAGCTGTGTTATCAAGAATGGCCATGGTGAAGTATTCATTTACTTTGGTATCACTAGAAACTGAAAAAAGGTTGTAAAAACGTGGAGCAGATGCATCTGGCTTAAACTCCATATGAATGGTCGCATTTTGAAGTTTTTTAAGCTTGTCGAACTCCTCCTTCATATCAACTCTTTGCCCGTTTGAAGGATTGGTTTCAACATCTTCTTTCTCTATAACAGTATTGACATTTTCCAACTCTCTGGCATAAAAATCACGCGGAATGTTTCCAACTTCTTCTTTGTCTTCACTCTCTGTAGCTGGATTTTCGTTTGATGCTTCTGCTGGTTTTTCAGACCCTGGATTTGCTTGCAAGTCTTCATGGCTCACTTCAGTTCCCTTATCCGTTGCTGTTGCCAATTTGTCTGCGAGTTCCTTATCGAGATTCGTCAGATTTCCTGTCTCTACTTCCTTAGGCAATTCTGGCAAAGATTGCCCTGCTGTTTCACCACTCGTTGATGGTGCCTCTTGAGCCAAAGCAGGTGTAGCACCAAAAACAACCGCTCCAATCACTACTGAAGCTGCCCCTACTGCAAATTTTCGAATTCCGTATCGTTGTTTTCTATCAAAATGTCTCTGATTCATATTTTCCCTCTCATTTTCTAATTAGGTAAAGCGCTTTCTTTTTGACTTAAAATTTTTAGCCACTAGGACTAGGCAATTCCAAAAGAAACTAAACTATTTAATGGGAATTTCCATTATTTTTAATTTAAACAATCTTGCATAGCGTAAAGTTCAACTTTGCAATACGTCATGAAAGACATTTTACTCCTTTCATATTTTATCTTAACCTTATTATATAATAAATATTTTCAGTTTTAGACTTCACAATGGACAATAGATTCTACTTTCAAAAATAGTTAAAAGTTCTAAATTATTTGAAACTAGTTTCAATCATAATCCAATCAAAACAAAGTCTGAATGATAACATCCGATACGAGTATAAGATCTAATAAACATTTTTCATAATAAAGCGAGTCTGGGACAAAAGTCTAACCTTAAATATAAAAAGCGAACAAAACGAGTTATCTGACACTCAGATTTCTGTCTTGTTCGCTTTTTTTCTAATATATCGATTTTTAAATTTTATAATAAAGAATTTCTAAAATCAAAATCTTTTTATCCCAGACTCGTTTTTTGATTATAAATACGAATTATTTAGTACAACTTCTCTTTATTGATGAACTGCTTGAGCTGCTGTGATAAGGGTCAACTTGTACACATCATCTGCATTACATCCACGAGAAAGGTCGTTAACTGGCTTGTTCAAACCTTGCAAAACAGGTCCTACTGCCGCAAAGCCACCAAGACGTTCGGCCATCTTGTAACCAATATTTCCTGCCTCGATACCCGGGAAGATGAAGACATTTGCTTGACCAGCTACTGTACTTCCAGGAGCTTTCAAAGCTGCAGTTTCTGGAACAAAGGCCGCATCAAATTGCAACTCACCATCGATTTCAAGGTCAGGACGCAAGTCGTGAGCAATTTTAGTAGCTTCAACGACCTTGTCAACGCTTTCACCAAACCCTGAACCTTTAGTAGAATAGCTTAGCATAGCAATTTTAGGTTCGATGCCAAACATCTTAGCTGTGATTGCTGAGTTGATGGCAATTTCAGCCAATGCTTCTGCATCAGGATTGATGTTGATAGCACAGTCTCCAAATAGGTAACGTTCCGTACCACGAACCATGAGGAAGGCACCTGAAGTACGCGTTACATTTGGACGAGTTTTGATAATTTGAAGGGCTGGGCGAACTGTTGAAGCAGTTGAGTGAATCGCACCTGATACCATTCCATCAACCAAGCCCAAGTATACCAACATAACACCAAAGTAGTTGACATCTTCAACCAAAACCTTGCGTGCTTCTTCTTCAGTCATTTTACCCTTGCGACGCTCCACTAAAGCAGCAACCATTTCTTCAAATTTATCGTAGTGTTGTGGGTCGATGACTTCATAACCATCCTCGATTCCTTCAATTTCAAGATAAATTTTAATTTTTTCAGGATTTCCCAGCAAAACAGGAATTACTTCTGTTTCTTTTACCAAGCGTTTAGTCGCTTGAAGAATACGAGGCTCTTCCCCTTCAGGGAGAACGATACGAGCATTTTTACCAACAAGGTTGGCTTTGAGACTTTCAAAAACTTCCATGAGTTTTCTCCTTTAAAAAATAAATTATACTCTGAATTACTTTATTATAGAGTATTAGTTGATAACTGGGTAATTAGGTTGCTAAAATCATCCGGCAAGGGACTTTCTAACTGCAAGTCTTGCTCTAGAAAAGGATGATAAAAGGATAGGTAGTGACAATGCAGTGCCTGACGTTGGATGCCGTCGTCCAGACTACCTCCATACAAGTCATCTCCCAACAAAGGAAAACCAATATGAGAAAAGTGGACTCGGATTTGGTGGGTACGTCCAGTATGTAGGCGAATGTCAACCAAGTGGATATTCCCATAAGAGGCTACAATCTTATATGATGTATGGGCATACTTTCCTCCTTTAGCCACTCGTCTAGTGATAATGGAGTCTTCATCACGCGCAATCGGGGCAATAATTTCGCCCTCTGGCTCCAAGTGTCCATCACCTTTAACCAAAGCAAAGTAGCGTTTCTCGATAGATTTCTTCTGCAACTGCTTGTCTAATCGTGCATGAGCGTAGCCATGTTTGGCAAAAAGCATCAAGCCAGAAGTGTCCCTATCAAGTCGGGTCACAATGTGAACCTGCTGATTTTCGTAATTTTGCTTGACATAGTAACCCTTGATAAAATTGGCAATGGTATTAGAGTGATTGACACTAGGAATAGAAGCCACTCCATAGGGTTTGTTCAAGACTAGAAAATGGTCATCCTCATAGAGAATATCCAGTGGGCGCTCGATAGCTTCTAGAGTTTCAAAGCCTTCCTCAGCGGGAATATCAATGGTAACTCGGTCGCCGATATCCAATAGATACGTTGCATTTTGCGGTTGATCATTGACCAGAATAGCTCCGCCTCGAAACTTAATCTTAGCCAGCAGTCCCTTAGAAACCTCGTGCTTTTTCAAAAAGGTCTTAACCTTGACATGCTCATCTGCGATAAATTCAAACCTCATTCGTCCACCTCGCCGATGAAAGCATCCTTAACACGATTCCAGAAACTGGTGTGACTCGGTGTAGCGACAAAATGAATCTTATGATGGTCGATTTGATACTCAATACGCTCAATATTGCGGAAGGAATAAACACTATTGTCAATCGAAATAGTATGGTAATCGTTTCTCGTTGGAATGAGTTCAATCTTATCCTTCTTAGGAACAATAATGGAAGAGCCCAGCGTTCGATAGACACGATTATTAAGGCTGGCAATTTCCGTCAACTGAAGAGCTTCAATGGTAGGATGTAAAACAGCTCCACCAAGCGACTTGTTATAGGCTGTACTACCAGTCGGTGTCGAAACTGTTAGCCCATCTCCACGAAAGCGTTCAAAAGGAACACCGTTGATCACAACATCCGCCACCATAGTTCGATCAGACCTGCGGATGCTGGCTTCATTTAATGCTCTAAAAATCTTCACTTCACCATTTTCAAGAAAGATCTTCACATTCAGAACTGGGTAAGAGACTCTTGCTCCTGTATCTAGCTGCAAATTAGTTACTAGCTTGTCCAACTCAAAATCACGATAGTCTGTATAGAAGCCCAAATGTCCAGTATGAACACCGATAAATCGGACCTTATCAAGTTGATTTTCATACTTATGAAAAGCCGATAAGAGCATGCCATCCCCACCGATGGATATAACAATATCCGGATTGGTATCATTTAGTATAAACTGATTCCTCTTCAAACGATCTCGCAATTCATACAAAACCCTTTGACTCTGCGGTTTTCTATTAGCTATCAGGTCAATTCGTTTACCTGTATTCTTCATCTGTATCGTCACTGTTTCCTACACCGTCGTTTAATTTTCTACTCAAAGGATCAAAAAGAGCCTGGGCTTCCTGGATATCATCACGAATTTTACCCATTTCTTCATCCAACTGATGAGCAATCTTGGCTGTAATTTCCAGTCGCTTCTTTATCTCCTCTGGGAAATCCCCTTGGTACTTGTAGTTGAGAGAATGTTCTATTGTTGCCCAGAAATTCATGGCCAAGGTACGTATTTGAATTTCCGCCAAAATGGTCTTGGCACCATTAATAGTGTCAACCGTATATTCTACTACCACGTGATAGGAACGGTAGCCTGAAGCCTTTCGATGAGTAATGTAATCTCGCTCCTGTATGATCCGCATATCCTGACGCTTGCGCAAAATCTCCACTACTTCCTTAACGTCATCTACAAACTGGACCATAACACGCAAACCAGCAATATCCTGTAAATCGTGTTCCAAGGTTGCATAAGTAATGCCACGCCGGGCCATTTTTTCTTTTATACTTTCAATTGGCTTGACTCGACCAGTCACAAACTCAATCGGAGAATGCTTATTTTGCTTACGATATTGCTTACGAATACCGCGAAGTTTAATCTTTAACTCACCAACAGCTTGAATGTAAGGATCTAGAAATTCTTCCCATTCTAAGGTCATATACTCTCCCTTGTTCTCATATTATCCTTCAAAAATATCTTTGATTTTTTCTCCAGATTTATATACAATAATACAAAGCTATTATATCATATAATCCGCTTTCATAGATAAAGAAAAGGTAAGAAAAATGAAACATTTAGAAATTGAATTGAAAACACTATTGAAAAAAGATGAATATGATCGTCTAAAAGACCAGTTCACTGGTGTTACTCCTGTTCTTCAAAAAAATTACTACATCGACACGCCTGATTTTGAACTACGAGAAAAGAAAGTCGCTATGCGTATTCGAACCTTTGAAGACTGGGCTGAATTGACACTCAAAGTCCCGCAAAGTGTTGGAAACATGGAGTACAATCAAAAATTGCGACTAACAGATGCTGAAGATTATCTGGCTAAGGAAGAGCTTCCTCAGGGGCTCGTACTGGATGAATTAGCGAAACATGGTATCCAAAGTAAAAAATGGCAGGTTCTTGGTTGTCTAACAACGCTTCGCTATGAAATGCAAACATCCATTGGCCTCATGGCACTGGATGAGAGTCAGTACTTTGATATGACAGATTATGAATTAGAGCTTGAGGTGGAAAATCACGATCAAGGCAAACAGGATTTCCAACAATTTTTAGAGGAAAATCAGATTGCTTATCAAAAAGCTCCATCAAAATTGATTCGATTTGTCAAAAGCATGAAAAATAGCTGAAATAATCTCTATTTTTTGGTAAAATAGAAAAGATAAAATACAAAAATCCCAGTTCATATAGGCTAGGCAGATATAGCTAGGATTTAAAAAGTTTACAGAGGACGGTCTATAATGTCAGATAGAAAAAACATGAAACTTTTCGCACTCAACTCTAACCAAGAGATTGCACAGAAAATTGCCCAAGCTGTTGGTGTCCCACTTGGAAAACTATCATCACGTCAATTTTCAGACGGAGAAATCCAAGTAAATATCGAAGAAAGTGTCCGTGGTTATGATGTTTACATCATCCAGTCTACAAGTTTCCCTGTTAACAACCACCTAATGGAATTGTTGATCATGGTTGATGCTTGTGTTCGCGCAAGTGCCCACAGTATCAACGTTGTCCTTCCATATTTTGGCTATGCACGTCAAGACCGTATTGCTTCACCTCGTGAGCCACTTACAGCTAAACTAGTGGCTAATATGCTGGTTAAGGCTGGTGTTGACCGTATCCTTACGCTTGATTTGCATGCTGTCCAGGTTCAAGGCTTCTTTGATATTCCTGTCGATAACCTCTATACAGTTCCCCTATTTGCTAAACATTACTGCGATAAGGGTCTCCTTGGCTCAGATGTTGTTGTCGTTAGCCCTAAAAATTCAGGTGTAAAACGTGCTCGTAGCTTGGCTGAATATCTTGATGCTCCTATCGCCATTATCGACTACCCTCAAGACGATGCAACTCGCAACGAAGGCTATATCATCGGTGATGTTGAAGGTAAAAAAGCAATTTTGATTGATGATATTCTGAATACAGGACGTACCTTCTCTGAAGCTGCTAAAATCGTTGAACGTGAAGGGGCTACAGAAATTTATGCTGTTTCTAGCCACGGCCTCTTCGTCGAAGGAGCTTCTGAACTTCTTGATAATACTAATATTAAAGAAATTCTTGTGACTGATTCAGTAGCAACAAAAGAAAAAACTCCTAAAAACGTATGCTACATTACTGCTAGTGAGTTAATTGGTGATGCTATCGTCCGTATTCACGAAAGAAAACCAGTCAGCCCACTCTTTGCCTACAACAAAAAGAAATAAGGTGATTCTTTGATTTATTTGGACAATGCTGCGACGACTCCCATGTCAGCAGTTGCTATTTCAGCTATGACTAAGGTTATGCAAGAAACCCATGGCAATCCATCTAGTATCCATGGTCATGGTCGTCAAGCTGGCAAACTCTTGAGAGAAGCCCGTCAGGAACTAGCTCAATTACTAGGGACAAAACCTCAACATATCTTTTTCACTTCTGGCGGGACCGAAGGCAACAATACTGCTATCATCGGCTACTGCCTTCGTCACCAAGAACAAGGAAAACATATCATCACAACTGCCATTGAGCACCATGCTGTCCTTGAAACAATTGATTACTTGGTTCAACACTTTGGGTTTGAAGCAACCATTATCCAGCCAGAAAATCAAGAGATCACAGCCCAGCAAATTCAAGAGGCCTTACGTGACGATACGATTTTGGTTTCTACCATGTTTGCCAATAATGAGACTGGAAACCTACTTCCCATTGCTGAAATTGGCCAAATACTCAAGCAACATCCAGCTGCCTATCATGTTGATGCAGTACAGGCAATTGGTAAAATTCCTATTCATCCAGAAGAATTGGGCATTGATTTTCTCACTGCTTCTGCCCACAAGTTCCATGGTCCTAAGGGAATAGGCTTTCTCTACGCATCTAGCATGGACTTTGATTCCTATCTACATGGCGGAGACCAAGAACAGAAAAAACGTGCAGGGACTGAAAATCTGGCTGCCATCGTAGGCATGGTTGCAGCCCTAAAAGAAGACCTAGAAAAACAAGAAGAACATTTTCAACATATACAAAATCTAGAAACTGCCTTTCTTGCGGAGCTTGAGGGAGTTCAGTATTACCTGAATAGAGGACAACACCATCTTCCTTATGTTCTCAATATTGGATTTCCTGGTCAGAAAAACGACCTCTTGCTCCTTCGTCTAGATTTAGCTGGAATTTCTATCTCTACTGGCTCAGCCTGTACTGCAGGCATTGTCCAATCCAGCCATGTTCTTGAAGCCATGTACGGGGCAAATTCAGAACGATTGAAGGAATCCGTTCGCATCAGTTTGTCGCCACAAAATACTATCGAAGATCTACAAACCCTCGCAAAAACCTTAAAAGAAATTATCGGAGGTTAGCCATATGGCATTTGAAAAAACCATTCAGTTAAAAAATTGTCGTTACGACTACACTCTTAGCCCTTCTGTTAAGAAATTCACCCTTAAGGACAACACCTTTTTTGAGACTAAGGTTGGTAACTATGAACTGACTCGCCTACTTGAAAAAGTTCCAAACAGCGGTGAAGGCTTCCAACTCAAAATCATCATTAACAAGGAGCTTACAGGGGCTAAAATCAATATCACTGACAAGTTTGGTCTTCGTCTAGTTGATATTTTCAAATCAGAAGACCACCACATTCATCAGGAAAAATTCTACTTCCTCATGGATAGTTTGGTAGAACGTGATGTCTTTACAAAATCTGAAAGATAGGTCTCATATGTTTGAACTGACCTATAAGGATAGCTATCATGTAGAGCGGACTCTCAAGTACGAAGATTATGAAGCACTCATGCTAGCTTTATCAGGCTGTGTGACCCTACCAGATACACTTTATGTGACTTCTTTGACCTTTAAGGGCCAAGAAGTTTATCAAGGCCTGGTCGGAGACCTCTACCGTTTTCTATCACATACAGAATTTTTACATCAAAACTAAGATTTTTCTTAGTTTTTTCTTGTTTTTGTTGATTTTTTCACAATGTTTATATAAAATAGAAGAATAGAAAGGTTGTGATTTTGTGAAAGATAAACAGTCTGCTATTCCAAAAGCTACAGCGAAAAGACTCTCTCTCTACTATCGAATTTTTAAGAGATTTCATGCAGAAAAGATTGAACGTGCCAACTCTAAGCAAATTGCAGAGGCTATCGGTATTGATTCAGCGACCGTACGTCGTGATTTTTCCTATTTTGGTGAACTAGGTCGTCGTGGTTTTGGCTATGATGTCAAAAAACTGATGACGTTTTTTGCCGATTTGCTCAATGATAACTCTATTACCAATGTCATGCTGGTTGGTATTGGAAATATGGGCCACGCTCTTCTCCACTACCGCTTCCATGAGCGCAACAAGATGAAGATTATCATGGCCTTTGACCTAGATGACCATCCTGAAGTCGGTACCCAAACTCCTGATGGGATTCCTATTTACGGGATTTCCCAAATCAAGGACAAAATCAAGGATGCTGATGTGAAGACTGCTATCCTGACTGTTCCTAGCGTCAAATCACAAGAGGTTGCCAATCTCTTGGTGGATGCTGGCGTGAAAGGAATTCTCAGTTTTTCACCAGTCCATCTGCATTTACCAAAAGACGTGGTCGTTCAATATGTCGATTTGACAAGTGAACTCCAAACCCTCCTCTATTTCATGCGAAAAGAGGATTAGAAAGCGAAAATCATTTTATGAAAAAACCAGTTATTGGGATTACAGGAAACGAAAAAACTCATCCAGATGATGACATCATGATGAGTTACGCAGCAAAAGGCTTTGTGGAAGGCGTTAAAGACGCTGGAGGGATTCCCATCATCCTACCGATTGGTGATCAAGAAATGGCTAGCCACTATATCAGTATGATTGACAAGCTCATCTTGACAGGTGGGCAAAACGTTGATCCAAAATTCTATGGTGAACCAAAAACCATTGACAGCGATGACTATCACCTTCAAAGAGATATCTTCGAACTGGCCCTCATCAAGGAAGCTATTAAACAGAAAAAACCGATTTTCTCTGTCTGTCGTGGTACTCAGCTTTTTAACGTTGCCATGGGTGGAACTCTGTATCAAGATATCGAAGACCACTGGCAGGATTGTTCTGCTGAGTACACAACCCAGCGCTTGGTAACCGAACCAGATACTGTTCTTCGAGAAATCTATGGAGAAATCTCCCATATCAACTCCTTCCACCACCAAAGTATCAAGGATTTAGCTCCCAACTTAAAGATTGCGGCTCATGATCCTAAGGATGGTATCATTGAAGCTGTCATAAGTACAGATGATGTTGCCTTTCTCGGTGTCCAGTGGCACCCAGAATTTCTATTTGGAAATCGTCCCAAAGATAAAAACCTCTTTGACTATATCGTTAATGAACTTTAGATTAAATCTGTCTTTTCACGATAGCTAAAATAACTGGAGTGAGAGACAATCAAATGGTCCAAGAGAACAATTCCCATTAGGTCGCAGGCTTCCTTGACAAGTTTAGTGACATGATCATCATTTCGGCTAGGGGCTACCGCTCCTGAAGGATGATTGTGGACCAAGATGAGAGAAGTCGCCATATGCTTGATTGCATAGTGAAGAATCTCTCTTGGTTCAGCAATACTACGAGTAGCTGAGCCGATAAAAATGGTCTGTTGATGGATGATTTGATTTTGAGTATTGAGATAGAGCGCCACCAGGTGCTCTTGTTTTTTATGGCCCAATTCCTGTTGCATCTTCTTGGCCAGTTTTTGGCTACTGAGAATACTTTCCATCTCAAGGGTTTCGTGTTTGTGAATACGATGGCCCAGCTCAATCATAGCTTGTAATTCTATTGCCTTAACACGGCCGATACCAGATAGACTCTGCAATTCCTGCAGGGTCATTTTTTTCAAATCCGTTAGGCTTGAAAGATTGTTCAAGACTTTCTGGGCAATTTCAAAAACACTAGACTGACGTGTTCCTGTTCTGAGTAGAATAGCTAGCAACTCTTGGTTACTGAGCGTTTCCACTCCTTCTTGGGCAAGTCTTTCTCTTGGTAATAATGAATCTTCTTGGAATGAAATACTGTACATAAAAATCCTCCTCACTTTATTATTCGTGAGAAGGATGAAAAATTAGATTTTTTTCTCAATTGGGGCTACACTAGCTAAAAGTTTTTTCAAACCAACTTCTGGGAAATTGATTTTCAATTCCTGCGTAGCACCGCTACCTGAAACTTCCAGAACAGTTCCCTCTCCCCATTTCTTGTGGAGAGCAACATCACCAATGGACCAATTTGCCTCGCTTGATGCTGATTTTGCACCAGCTGTAAATTGGCCAAATGGGAGACCGCTTGACTGAATAGTTTTCGGTGCCACACCGTGTTTACGGTCTTGAAGAGCCTGGGCAAGACTCATACCTTGACCAAAGGCAAGGCCACCACTGCTATAAGATGCCTTAAAGCTTGTATTGGCTGGACGGGCCAATCCTTGATACTCAAGCAAGTCTGAACTAATTTCGTTAATAAAACGAGTCGGACGGTTATAGTTGGTACGACCGAAAAGCAGGCGCGAGTTGGCATTGGTCAGATAGAGAATTTTCTCTGCACGCGTGATACCTACATAGGCCAGACGGCGTTCTTCTTCCAATTCATCTTGATCTTCAGCCGCACGGCTAAGCGGAAAGACATTTTCTTCCATCCCAATCAAAAAGACAACTGGAAACTCGAGACCTTTGGCAGCATGCAGGGTCATCAAGGTCACTTCTGATGTCTCCTGACTACCTGAATCTGTGTCCGCAATCAAGGCCAAGTCATTTAAGAAACGACTCAGTTTGTCCAAACCAGTTTCCTCTTCTGCACCATCAGAGGTGTCGTCAAAGTTTTTCGTCACAGAGAGGAACTCTTCGATATTTTCAACTCGAGCCTTGCTTTCTAGAGTCGCTTGGGCATTAAGAATATCGATGTAACCTGTTTTTTCTAGAACCGCCTCAACCAACTCTGTAATAGTTAATTGGTCCAACTGCTCCCGCAAATCCAGAACCATATTGGCAAAATCCCAGATAGACTGAGCTGCCTTACCTTTGATTCCAGACAACATAATATTTGCAGAAGCATCTAGCATAGACATGTTTTGCATATTGGCAAAATCACGGATTTTCTCAACCGTACCCGGGCCAATTCCACGCTTCGGTTCGTTAATAATACGTTCAAAACTAATATTGTCACTCAAATTAGCAATGAGGTTAAGATAAGCGATAATGTCACGGATTTCCTTACGGCTGTAGAACTTGGTTCCTCCAACCATTGTATAAGGAATATTGGACTTGAGCAGGGCTTCCTCAATAGTACGAGACTGCGCATTAGTCCGATAGAGAACTGCAAAATCCTTGTGAAGGAAGTTTTGACTGCGACTAAGTTCATCAATGGTTCTGGCTACAAATACAGCCTCATCCAGTTCATCATTGGCACGATAGTAAACGATTTGCTCCCCATCTGCATTTTGAGTCCAGAGATTTTTAGGACGGCGGTTTTTATTATTTTTAATAACCTCATTGGCCGCTTGGAGAATGGTTTTGGTTGAGCGGTAATTTTCCTCCAACAAGACAACCTTGGCTTGAGGATAATCCTTTTCGAAGTCCAAGATATTCTGCATATCAGCACCACGCCAACCGTAGATAGACTGGTCCGCATCCCCAACTACACAGATATTTTTAAAGCGCGAAGCTAAGAGTTTGACCAGTTGGTACTGGGCATGGTTGGTATCTTGGTACTCATCAACATGGATGTATTGGAATTTTTGCTGGTAATAAGTCAAAACATCAGGATTTTGATCAAAAAGACGCAAGGTCAGCATAATCAAATCATCAAAGTCAACCGACTCTGACTGACGAAGCTCTTTCTGATAGGCTGTATAACACTGGGCCACGATTTGCGTGTACATATCTCCAGCTTGAGCAGCATAAGCCACATCATCAATCAAGTCATTCTTAGCATTGGAAATAGTCCCTAAGATGCTTCGTTCATTCCATTTTTTCGGATCTAAGTTTAATTGCTTGAGAATACGTTTCATGAGCGTTCGCTGCTCACCTGGATCGACAATAGTAAAATTACGATTGTATCCAAAATGGTCCGCATCACGACGCAAAATACGCACACACATGGAGTGGAAGGTCGCAATCAGACAGTCCTGAGTAGCTGGATTAAGGTTATAAGCACGCTCTTTCATCTCACGCGCAGCCTTATTAGTAAAGGTAATGGCCAAGATATTCCAAGGATTGACCAGCTTTTCATCAATCAGATAAGCAATGCGGTGGGTCAAAACTCGGGTCTTTCCAGAACCAGCCCCCGCCATGATTAACAAGGGACCTTCTGTCGTTTGCACCGCCTCAGCCTGACGGTCATTCATTCCATTCAATAATGCGTTCATCTTCTCTTCCTTACTCTTGAAGTCAATATTTCTATTATATCAGAAATCAGGGAAAATATCTTTACCTAGACTGGTTACGTGTAGAAGGCAACTCCTTATATCTAGATAAGAAAATGAGCTTGGATATTATTTCCAAACTCATTTAAAACTATTAGAACAAGCCTAGAACAGTTCCGTCGCTTTCAACATCCATGTTGAGGGCTGCTGGTCGTTTTGGAAGACCCGGCATAGTCATGACATCACCAGTTAGGGCAACGATAAAGCCTGCCCCTAATTTTGGTACCAATTCACGAATGGTAATTTCAAAGTTTTCAGGTGCTCCAAGTGCATTTGGATTGTCTGAGAAACTATATTGAGTTTTAGCCATACAGATTGGCAATTTGTCCCATCCGTTTTGAACGATTTGAGCGATTTGCGTTTGAGCTTTCTTCTCAAAGTTCACTTTGCTACCACGGTAGATTTCGGTAACAATCTTTTCAATCTTTTCTTGGACAGAAAGATCATTGTCATAAAGACGTGTATAGTTGGCTGGGTTTTCAGCGATTGTCTTGACAAGCGTTTCAGCAAGTGCTACACCACCTTCTGCGCCATCAGCCCAGACACTAGCCAACTCCACTGGTACATCGATTGAGGCACAGAGTTCCTTCAAGGCTGCGATTTCAGCTTCTGTATCAGAAACAAATTCGTTGATAGCAACAACTGCTGGAATACCGAACTTACGAATATTTTCAACGTGGCGTTTCAAGTTAGCAAAACCTGCACGAACTGCTTCTACATTTTCTTCAGTCAGAGCGTCTTTAGCCACACCACCATTCATCTTAAGGGCACGAAGGGTTGCGACAATAACTACTGCATCTGGAGAAGTTGGCAAGTTTGGTGTCTTTATATCAAGGAATTTTTCAGCACCAAGGTCCGCACCAAAACCAGCTTCAGTAACTGTGTAATCAGCCAAGTGAAGGGCTGTTGTCGTTGCTAAGACAGAGTTACATCCGTGAGCGATATTGGCAAATGGGCCACCATGTACAAAGGCAGGTGTTCCATAGATGGTTTGAACCAAGTTCGGTTTGATAGCGTCTTTCAAAATCAATGCCAAGGCACCCTCAACCTGCAAATCACCTACAGAAACTGGTGTACGGTCATAGCGATAACCGATAACGATGTTAGCCAAACGGCGTTTCAAATCTTCAATATCAGTCGCCAAGCAAAGAATAGCCATGATTTCAGAAGCAACTGTAATGTCAAAGCCATCCTCACGAGGAATACCGTTAAGAGGACCACCAAGTCCAACGGTTACATGACGAAGGGCGCGATCGTTCAAGTCCACAACACGTTTCCAGAGGATACGACGTTGGTCAATTCCAAGCTCATTCCCTTGGTGCAAGTGGTTATCAATCAAGGCAGAAAGAGCATTGTTAGCAGTCGTAATGGCATGCATATCCCCCGTAAAGTGGAGGTTGATGTCTTCCATTGGCAACACTTGGGCGTAACCACCACCAGCAGCACCACCTTTGATACCCATGACTGGACCAAGAGATGGTTCACGGATAGCAATCATGGTCTTCTTACCAATCTTGTTCAAGGCATCCGCTAGACCAATGGTAATAGTTGATTTTCCTTCACCTGCTGGTGTTGGGTTGATGGCAGTAACCAAGATTAATTTCCCAACTGGATTGCTCTCAACTGCACGAATTTTATCAAAGCTGAGCTTAGCCTTGTACTTTCCATACAACTCCAAATCGTCGTAAGAAATACCCAGTTTCTCAACAACATCAACAATAGGCTTCAACTCAATACTCTGTGCGATTTCAATATCTGTTTTCATTCAAAACTCCTCTAACCTCTTATATGATAATTCATTATAA
This sequence comes from Streptococcus sp. 959, assembly GCF_013277075.1. Taxonomy (GTDB): domain Bacteria; phylum Bacillota; class Bacilli; order Lactobacillales; family Streptococcaceae; genus Streptococcus; species Streptococcus pseudopneumoniae_C. The sequence goes on along the minus strand of NZ_VMMF01000003.1, from coordinate 60,322 downwards.
CACAAAACAAGATTTTTAACATCCTTAAACTCTCTAAACGTTCGTAAATATCCCTGTTTTTAAGGTTTTTAGAGTCCTTTCTTAAATTTTATATGGCTTTATAGTTTGAAACTATAGTAAATCTTCGTTTTTACCAAAATTTATCGCTTTCATTTTACTTACCGTTTATTTTTGTGTACAATAGTGCTATGAAAATTTTAGTCACATCGGGCGGTACCAGTGAAACTATCGATAGCGTCCGCTCCATCACTAACCATTCTACAGGTCGCTTGGGGAAAATCATCACAGAGACCTTGCTTGCTGCAGGGCATGAAGTTTGTTTGATAACAACAAAACGAGCTGTAAAACCAGAAGCTCATCCCAACCTAAGCATTCGAGAAATTAACAATACCAACGACCTTCTTCTAGAAATGCAAGAACGTGTCAAGGATTATAAAGTCTTGATTCACTCAATGGCCGTATCTGATTACACTCCTGTTTATATGACAGGGCTGGAGGAAGTTCAGGCTAGTTCCAATCTAGAGGAATTTTTAAACAAACAAAATCATCAGGCTAAGATTTCTTCAACTGACGAGATTCAGGTTTTATTCCTGAAAAAAACACCCAAAATCATCTCTCTAGTCAAAGAATGGAATCCTGCTATTCATCTGATTGGCTTCAAACTGCTGGTTGATGTTAACGAAGACCATCTAGTTGACATTGCTAGAAAAAGTCTTATCAAAAACCAAGCAGACTTGATTATTGCAAATGACCTGACTCAAATCTCAGCAGATCAACACTGCGCGATCTTTGTTGAAAAAGAGCATCTTCAAACGGTTAAGACTAAAGAAGAAACTGCAGAACTCCTCCTTGAAAAAATTCAAGCCTACCATTCTTAGAAAGGAAAGCTATGGCAAACATTCTCTTGGCTGTAACGGGGTCAATCGCCTCTTACAAGTCGGCAGATTTAGTCAGTTCTCTAAAAAAACAAGGTCATCAAGTCACTGTCTTAATGACTGAGGCTGCTACAGAGTTTATCCAACCTTTGACACTACAGGTCTTATCACAGAATCCTGTCCACTTGGATGTCATGAAAGAACCCTATCCCGACCAAGTCAATCATATCGAACTGGGAAAAAAAACGGATCTGTTTATCGTGGCACCTGCAACTGCTAACACTATTGCAAAACTAGCCCACGGCTTTGCGGACAATATGGTAACCAGTACGGCTCTAGCCTTGCCAAGTCATATCCCAAAACTCATCGCACCTGCTATGAATACAAAAATGTATGATCATCCAGCAACTCAGGCTAATCTGAAAACATTAGAAACCTACGGCTATCAGCTGATTGCTCCTAAAGAATCCCTACTAGCTTGTGGAGATCATGGACGAGGAGCCTTAGCCGACCTCACAATTATTTTAGAAAGAATAAAGGAAACTCTCGATGAAAAAACGCTCTAATATTGCGCCCATTGCTATCTTCTTTGCAACCATGCTTGTGATTCATTTTCTAAGCTCACTTATCTTTAACCTTTTTCCATTCCCAATCAAACCGACCATCGTTCATATTCCTGTCATTATTGCCAGCATTATTTACGGTCCACGAGTTGGGGTTACACTTGGATTTTTAATGGGACTACTTAGCTTGACGGTTAATACGATTACGATTCTGCCGACAAGCTATCTCTTCTCTCCCTTCGTACCAAATGGAAACATCTACTCAGCTATCATTGCCATTGTCCCACGTATTTTGATTGGTTTAACTCCTTATCTAGTCTATAAACTAATGAAAAATAAGGCTGGTCTGATTCTAGCTGGTGCCCTTGGTTCACTTACCAACACAGTCTTTGTACTTGGTGGAATTTTCTACCTTTTTGGGAATGTTTTTGATGGTAATATCCAAAAACTCCTAGCAACCGTTATCTCAACAAATTCGATTGCCGAATTAGTCATTTCCGCAGTTCTAACCCTAGCCATTGTTCCAAGACTGCAAACTTTGAAGAAATAAAAACAATCTCCACTTTCAAACCTGAAGGTGGAGATTTTGTTCTGTATATTTTCTTTTTTAGTGAAATTTTTACCAATATCTAACTAAAAATGACCTATAAACCTAAGTAAATCCTTGCTTTATTGTCTTCTTTATTGTACTATACTAGTGTATATACAGATAAAAAGGAGATTATTATGAATACACGGAAAAAGACACAATTTATGACAATGACAGCCCTCTTAACGGCTATTGCGATTTTGATTCCAATTGTTATGCCCTTTAAGATTGTCATTCCACCTGCTTCCTATACATTGGGTAGTCACATCGCTATTTTTATTGCCATGTTCCTGTCTCCCTTGATGGCCGTTTTTGTCATCCTAGCCTCTAGTTTTGGATTTTTGATGGCTGGCTATCCCATGGTCATCGTTTTTCGGGCTTTTTCCCATATCTTTTTTGGGACTTTGGGCGCTCTTTACCTACAGAAATTTCCCGATACCCTAGATAAAGCAAAATCTTCTTGGATATTCAACTTTCTTTTGGCTGTTGTTCATGCCCTTGCTGAAGTATTAGCCTGTGTCCTTTTTTACGCAACTTCCGGTACCAATGTAGAAAATATGTTCTATGTTCTATTTGTGCTAGTTGGATTTGGTACAATTATCCATAGTATGGTAGACTATACATTAGCACTAGCTGTCTATAAAGTGCTTCGAAAACGCCGGTAAAAGGAAGAACTATGACAAAAGATCGCAAACAAGCCCTACTCCAACTCTTGAAAGAAGCTCCTAAAGCCCTCAATGGCCAAAGTTTGGCTGAACATTTTCATGTCACACGTCAGGTCATTGTCCAGGACATTGCAATTTTGAGAGCCGATGGCGCTCCTATCCTATCCACCAATCGTGGCTACGTCTATAAGCAAGTTGATGTCAATCCATACGTCCACAAACTTTTCAAAGTTAAACATGAAGTTGAAGAAATCGGTCAGGAACTCCTTGCTATCGTCGATAATGGTGGACGTGTTCAAAATACCTTGATTGACCATCCCGTTTATGGAGAAATTGAAACCTTGCTGAAACTGTCTTGTCGCCGAGATGTTCAGCATTTTCTAGAACAAGTCGAGCATTCTGACTTTAGACCTCTGTCTGAATTGACAGATGGCATCCATTACCACCTAGTCGAAGCTGAAACACAACAAGACCTCCACTATATCGAGGAGGCCTTGGATCAACTTGGTTATTTAGTAAAAGACTAGAAGATTTTCTTCTCCCAATCATCTTCTGTACGGCGAGGGTAGAAAAATTCAGATTTGTCCGGAGCTTCCATCATTTCCATCAAAGGTAACATATCATAGGCCAGATCCAAGTTTGGAATCTGGTCTTTTTGCACCCAAGAAACTTCTCCCTCTTCTGAAGATTGAAGAGTTCCAGTAAACTCTGTCGCCTTATAACAAATGACAATATAGCGCCCACCAGTATCTAGTGGCCAATTTTTAATGCCAACCAGTTGAGGATTTTGGATAGTCAATCCTGTTTCTTCATAAATTTCACGAATGACAGACTCTGCGAAAGACTCGCCATTTTCTACATGACCACCCGGAAAAGCATAGCCAGACCAGCGATTGTTTTCAGGAGAGCGATACTGCATCACTACGCGCTGAGTTTCTAAGTCTTCAATCAGACAAATGTTTGTTAAAATCGTTAATTGGGAACGGGACATTTTTTCTCCTTTAAGTTCTATTCTAATCCAACGCCTTGACTTCCAGCATCATATCACGAATCTGTGCTGCTAGTTCAAAGTCAAGCACTTCGACGGCTTCTTGCATTTGTTTTTCCAGTTTCTTAACTAGTTCTTTGCGCTCTTGTTTATTGAGGCTATTGATGTCGACTTCCTTGTCCTCTTCATTAGCAACTGCCTTGGTCACAGCAATCAGATCACGGATTTCTTTCTTGATGGTTTGTGGAACGATGCCATGCTCTTCATTATAAGCCATCTGGATTTTCCGACGACGAGCCGTTTCATCAATGGCACGTTGCATAGACTGAGTGATCGTGTCCGCATACATGATTACATGGCCCTCGCTATTACGAGCAGCACGTCCAATGGTCTGGATGAGGCCACGTTCGTTACGGAGGAAGCCTTCCTTGTCAGCATCGAGAATGGCAACCAAGCTGACCTCAGGAACATCAATCCCTTCACGGAGCAGGTTAATACCGACCAAGACATCAAAGACGCCCAAGCGCAGGTCACGGATAATCTCTGTCCTCTCCAAGGTCTTGATATCCGAGTGCATGTACTTAACCTTAATGCCCATTTCTTTGAAGTAGTCAGTTAAGTCCTCCGCCATTTTCTTGGTTAAGGTTGTGATAAAGGTACGCTCATTCTTCTCAACACGGGCATTGATTTCACCTAGGAGGTCATCAATCTGTCCCATAGTTGGACGAACTTCCACCTCAGGATCCAAGAGCCCTGTCGGACGAATGATTTGCTCAATCACTGTCTCGGTTTGTTCATTTTCATAGTCACCAGGTGTCGCCGAAACGTAAACAATCTGATGCACATGGCTTTCAAATTCTTCACGACGGAGAGGACGATTGTCCAAGGCAGACGGCAAACGGAAACCGTAATTTACTAACATTTCCTTACGCGAACGGTCACCATTGTACATACCCTTGATCTGCCCCATGGTCATGTGGCTCTCGTCAATCATGATTAAGAAATCATCTGGGAAAAAGTCGAGAAGGGTATAAGGAGGCTCACCTTCGCTCCGTCCATCCATATGACGTGAGTAGTTTTCGACACCATTGGTATAGCCCATCTCGCGCAACATTTCGATATCATACTCTGTCCGCTGTTTCAACCGCTGGGCTTCTAACAGTTTACCTTCCTTTTCAAAGACAGCTAACTGCTCTTCCAACTCAGTCTGAATTTTAGCAATAGCATCCTCCATATGATCGTCATTGGTCACAAAGTGAGTAGCTGGGAAAATCGCCAAATGATCCACTTCTCCAAGGACTTGACCCGTCAAAGCCTCCACTTCGCGGATACGATCAATTTCATCTCCAAAGAATTCTACTCGAAAGGCATGTTCATCACGAGAGGCTGGGAAAATCTCTACCACATCCCCACGCACACGAAACCTTCCCCGTTGGAAATCAATATCATTTCGCTCAAACTGAATATCGACCAAATCATTCAAAAGTTTATCACGAGAAATTTCAAGGCCTGGACGTAGACTAACGACGCTATCAGCGTATTCCTTGGGCGAACCCAAACCATAGATACAAGAGACTGAGGCTACGACAATGACATCATTGCGCTCCAAAAGAGCCGAAGTCGCTGAGTGGCGGAGTTTGTCAATCTCATCGTTAACAGAGCTGTCCTTCTCAATGTAGGTATCACTCGAAGGCACATAGGCCTCTGGTTGATAATAGTCATAGTAGGAAACAAAATACTCAACAGCATTTTCAGGGAAAAATTCCTTAAACTCCCCATAGAGCTGTCCTGCCAGAGTCTTATTGTGAGCGATGACCAGAGTGGGTTTATTGACTTTGGAAATGACCTGACTCATGGTATAGGTCTTCCCTGTACCAGTCGCCCCCATCAGAATCTGAGCTTTTTCGCCCCCCTCGATGTTATCTACCAACTGTTCGATAGCTTGAGGTTGGTCTCCTGATGGTTGATATTTTGATACTAGTTTAAATTGATTATCTGTAATGCGGTTAATCATAAGAATCCTCTCTCGATGTGCTATTCCTATTTTAGCATACTTGTAACATTTTCACGAAGAAAAGGACGGACCTAAGTCACATCCTTTCATTTTCTTTCTTTAATTGATGAGCGAGATAGACAATCAACAGTAGCAAGATCAGACTTGTCATGATAGATCCTTCTATCCCAAAAGAGCCACCTGATAGCCAATCTTGATTACCTTGTGGTAAAAAGGTCATCAGCGATGTTCCTGACGGCTGACCGCTAACTAAAATCCCAAATAAATTTCCCTGAGCAAAATTCCAGGCGCCATGAATACCTGCTACACCCCAAACTGTATCTGTTTTGAGGAGGTAAAGTGACATAGCAACTCCGAATAAAAAGAGATTCACTAGAGATAGAGTCGTGAGGCCAGAATTGCCCATATGAAGCAGGGTAAAGAACAGGCTAGATATAAGAACAGCTAGTTTTAGATTGGTTCTTGAGGCCAATTGAGGAAGGAGCCAAGTACGGGCCACCACTTCTTCTGTTGTCCCCTGTAAAATCCAAAATGGAATGGTAAAAATGACAAAGGCAAGCGAATAAGGATTCAAGTGAATGGACTCCAAACGATATTGCCCTAAGGCTACTAAACCTAACAAGGTCAGAAGAAAAAGTGCCAGGCCTAGACCAAATCCTTTAAGCAGATTGCTGAAGAAATTTTCTTTATAAAATCCTAAAGTTCGAATAGGTCTTTTCTCAACTTTTCTAGTCCATCTAAACACAGTGTTGAGAACGGAACCAAAGGACAGTAATTCTAAAATTAAACGAAAGTCACTTGTTTTATCCGTCAAGCTCTGCTGCAAGGTCTGCAAGTAGGTTGCAAGATTTTGACCAGCCTCTCCAAAATTTCTAGCAAGTCCGATGAGAGCTAACAAGCTAATACCATACAGAGTATAAGCCACAAACTCTCCTATAAAGACAAAAACAAAGGCTAACAAGGGGCTTGTGTAAATGTTTAAACTCATTTTTGAAGTTTGGAAATCATTAAATATTCTTTTGTTCTTCATATCCCTGTCCTCTTTTTCTATTATATACTATTATTATAGCACTTTATAGTAGCAATTCAAAAAAGAAAAGAAGAACTCGATGTTATATTTTCTAACACAGGAATATAAAAATTTGCCTTTTTTTACTTTTTCTGATATAATGAGAAAATATTCGGAAAAGGAGACTAAAAATGAAGAAAAAATTTCTAGCATTTTTGCTAATTTTATTCCCAATTTTCTCATTAGGTATTGCGAAAGCAGAGACGATTAAGATTGTTTCTGACACCGCCTATGCACCTTTTGAGTTTAAAGATTCAGATCAAACTTATAAAGGAATTGATGTTGACATTATCAACAAAGTCGCTGAGATTAAAGGATGGAACATTCAGATGTCCTATCCTGGATTTGATGCAGCGGTAAATGCGGTTCAAGCTGGTCAAGCTGACGCTATCATGGCAGGGATGACAAAGACGAAAGAACGTGAAAAAGTTTTCACCATGTCTGATACTTACTATGATACAAAAGTTGTCATTGCAACTACAAAGGCACACAAGATTAGTAAATATGACCAATTAACTGGCAAAACCGTTGGTGTTAAAAACGGAACAGCCGCTCAACGTTTCCTAGAAACGATTAAAGATAAATACGGCTTTACTATTAAAACATTTGACACTAGTGATTTGATGAACAACAGCTTGAGTGCTGGTGCCATCGATGCCATGATGGATGACAAACCTGTTATCGAGTATGCCATTAACCAAGGTCAAGACCTCCATATTGAAATGGATGGTGAAGCTGTCGGAAGTTTTGCTTTCGGTGTTAAAAAAGGAAGCAAATACGAGCACCTAGTCACTGAATTTAACCAAGCCTTGGCTGAAATGAAAAAAGATGGTAGTCTTGATAAAATCATCAAGAAATGGACTGCTTCATCATCTTCAGCAGTGCCAACCACAACTACTCTAGCAGGCTTAAAAGCCATTCCTGTTAAAGCTAAATACATTATTGCCAGCGATTCTTCTTTTGCACCTTTTGTTTTCCAAAACTCAAGTAACCAATTTACTGGTATTGATATGGAATTGATTAAGGCAATCGCTAAAGACCAAGGTTTTGAAATTGAAATTACCAACCCTGGTTTTGATGCTGCTATCAGTGCTGTTCAAGCTGGTCAAGCTGATGGTATCATTGCTGGTATGTCTGTCACTGATGCTCGTAAGGCAACTTTTGACTTCTCAGAATCATACTACACTGCCAATACTATCCTTGGTGTCAAAGAATCAAGCAATATTGCTTCTTATGAAGATTTGAAAGGGAAGACAGTTGGTGTTAAAAACGGAACTGCTTCTCAAACATTCCTAACAGAAAATCAAAACAAATACGGTTACAAAATCAAAACATTTGCTGATGGTTCTTCAATGTATGACAGTTTGAATACTGGTGCCATCGATGCCGTTATGGATGATGAACCTGTTCTCAAATATTCTATCAGCCAAGGTCAAAAATTGAAAACTCCAATCGCTGGAACTCCAATCGGTGAAACAGCCTTTGCCGTTAAAAAAGGATCAAATCCTGAATTGATTGAAATGTTCAATAACGGACTTGCAAACCTTAAAGCAAACGGAGAATTCCAAAAGATTCTTGATAAATACCTAGCTAGCGAATCTTCATCTGCTTCAACAAGCACTGTTGATGAGACAACTATCTGGGGCTTGCTTCAAAATAACTACAAACAGCTCCTTAGCGGGCTTGGCATCACTCTTGCTCTAGCTCTTATCTCATTTGCTATTGCTATTGTCATCGGGATTATCTTCGGTATGTTTAGCGTTAGCCCCTACAAATCTCTTCGTGTGATTTCTGAGATTTTCGTTGACGTTATCCGTGGTATTCCTTTGATGATTCTTGCAGCCTTCATCTTCTGGGGAATTCCAAACTTCATCGAGTCTATTACAGGCCAACAAAGTCCAATTAACGACTTCGTAGCCGGTACCATTGCCCTCTCACTCAATGCGGCTGCTTATATCGCTGAAATCGTTCGTGGTGGTATTCAGGCCGTTCCAGTTGGCCAAATGGAAGCCAGCCGAAGCTTGGGTATCTCTTATGGAAAAACCATGCGTAAGATTATCTTGCCACAAGCAACTAAATTGATGTTGCCAAACTTTGTTAACCAATTCGTTATCGCTCTTAAAGATACAACCATCGTATCTGCTATCGGTTTGGTTGAACTCTTCCAAACTGGTAAGATTATCATCGCCCGTAACTACCAAAGTTTCAAGATGTATGCAATCCTTGCTATCTTCTATCTTGTAATTATCACACTTTTGACTAGACTAGCGAAACGCTTAGAAAAGAGGATTCGTTAATGGCAAAATTAAAAATTGATGTAAATGATTTACACAAAAACTACGGAAAAAATGAAGTCCTAAAAGGAATTACGACTAAGTTCTATGAAGGAGATGTTGTTTGTATCATCGGTCCTTCAGGTTCTGGTAAGTCAACCTTCCTCCGTAGCCTCAATCTTCTAGAAGAAGTCACTAGTGGTCACATCACTGTGAACGGTTATGACTTAACTGAAAAAACAACCAACGTTGACCACGTCCGTGAAAATATCGGAATGGTTTTCCAACACTTCAATCTCTTCCCACACATGTCTGTATTGGACAACATTACTTTTGCTCCAATTGAGCACAAGTTGATGACTAAGGAAGAAGCTGAGAAATTGGGAATGGAGTTGCTTGAAAAGGTTGGACTAGCAGATAAAGCTAATGCTAACCCAGATAGCCTATCAGGTGGTCAAAAACAACGTGTGGCTATCGCTCGTGGACTAGCAATGAATCCAGACATCATGCTCTTTGATGAACCAACTTCTGCCCTTGACCCTGAGATGGTCGGAGACGTACTAAACGTTATGAAGGAATTGGCTGAGCAAGGTATGACCATGATTATCGTAACCCATGAGATGGGATTTGCTCGTCAGGTTGCCAACCGCGTTATCTTTACTGCAGATGGCGAGTTCCTTGAAGACGGAACACCAGATCAAATCTTTGACAACCCACAACACCCACGTCTGAAAGAGTTCTTGGACAAGGTCTTAAACGTTTAAACTTAAACTGTAAGGATTTCCTTGCAGTTTTTTTCTATCTCGTATTGGATTTTTTGATTTTTCGGAAAATTATGTTAGAATTAAGTTTATGAAATGAGGTTTCCTCATACCTAGCAGGACTAGGAATAAAAATAGAAATTAGGTAGCTAGATGTCATCTAAGGTTATTGTTACAATTTTTGGTGCGAGTGGAGACCTGGCTAAACGCAAGCTCTACCCTTCCCTTTTTAGACTATATAAATCCGGCAATCTTTCCGAGCACTTTGCAGTTATTGGCACTGCTCGTCGTCCTTGGAGCAAGGAATATTTTGAATCTGTTGTAGTCGAATCGATCCTTGATTTGGCAGATAGTACCGAACAGGCTCAAGAGTTCGCTAGCCACTTCTACTATCAAAGTCATGATGTCAATGATACGGAACACTACATTGCATTGCGTCAATTGCAGGCTGAACTAAATGATAAGTACCAAGCTGAACACAACAAGCTCTTCTTCTTATCTATGGCTCCTCAATTCTTTGGAACCATTGCTAAGCACCTCAAGTCTGAAAACATTGTAGATGGAAAAGGTTTTGAGCGCTTAATCGTTGAGAAACCATTTGGTACAGATTACGCAACTGCAAGCAAGTTGAATGACGAGCTCCTAGCAACATTTGATGAAGAACAAATTTTCCGTATCGACCATTATCTTGGTAAGGAAATGATCCAAAGTATCTTTGCAGTTCGCTTTGCAAACTTGATTTTTGAAAACGTTTGGAACAAAGACTTTATCGACAATGTTCAAATTACCTTTGCGGAGCGCTTGGGTGTAGAAGAACGTGGTGGCTACTATGACCAATCTGGTGCCCTCCGTGACATGGTACAAAACCATACACTACAACTTCTTTCTCTCCTTGCCATGGACAAGCCAGCAAGCTTCACAAAAGACGAGATTCGTGCTGAGAAGATTAAGGTCTTTAAAAACCTCTATCATCCAACTGATGAAGAGCTTAAAGAACACTTTATCCGTGGTCAATACCGTTCTGGTAAGATTGATGGCATGAAATATATCTCTTATCGTAGCGAGCCAAATGTGAATCCAGAATCAACAACTGAAACCTTTGCATCTGGTGCCTTCTTTGTAGACAGTGATCGTTTCCGTGGTGTTCCTTTCTTCTTCCGTACTGGTAAACGTCTAACTGAAAAAGGGACTCATGTCAACATCGTCTTTAAACAAATGGATTCTATCTTTGGTGAGCCACTTGCTCCAAACATTTTGACCATCTATATCCAACCAACAGAAGGCTTCTCTCTTAGCCTAAATGGGAAGCAGGTAGGAGAAGAATTTAACTTGGCTCCTAACTCACTTGATTACCGTACAGATGCGACCGCAACTGGTGCTTCTCCAGAACCATACGAGAAATTGATTTATGATGTCCTAAACAACAACTCAACTAACTTTAGCCACTGGGATGAAGTGGGTGCGTCATGGAAATTGATTGACCGTATCGAAGAGCTCTGGGCTGAAAATGGTGCCCCACTTCATGACTATAAAGCTGGAAGCATGGGACCTCAAGCCAGCTTTGACTTACTTGAAAAATTCGGTGCCAAATGGACTTGGCAACCAGATATCGCCTATCGTCAAGATGGTAGACTAGAATAAAAAATTTCCTGCAAGATAACCTTGCAGGATTTTTGCTTCTAATTAGATTAAGCCTTCCAAGAGACCCTTCATAAAGTTTTCTGAGTTAAATTCTCCAATATCATCGATTTTCTCACCAAAACCAATCAATTTTACAGGAATATTGAGTTCTTCACGGATGGCTAGAACAACACCACCTCGAGCTGTTCCGTCAATCTTAGTCAAGACAATTCCTGTCAAAGGAGTGATTTTCGAAAATTCTTTGGCCTGTACAAGAGCGTTTTGACCTGTTGATGCATCAAGTGCTAAGAAGGTTTCATGCGGTGCTTCTGGCACAACACGTTTGATGATACGGCCAATCTTTTCCAACTCAGCCATAAGATTATCCTTATTTTGCAGACGACCAGCTGTATCAATCATAAGAATATCGATACCTTCAGCTACAGCACGTTCCATGCCATCAAAGACTACACTGGCTGGGTCAGCCTTTTCAGGTCCAGTTACTACTGGAACATCTACACGTCGACCCCATTCAGCTAGCTGGGCTACTGCCCCTGCACGGAAGGTATCTGCCGCAACCAGCATGACCTTCTTACCAGCTTGTTTGTAGCGGTGGGCTAGCTTACCGATAGAAGTTGTTTTCCCGACACCATTAACCCCAACAAAGAGCATGACTGTCAAGTCATCTTGGAAATGGATACTTTCATCGTAGTTGCCATCCTTTTCATACAGCTCAACCAATTTCTCAATGATGACGCGACGAAGTACGTCAGGTTTCTTGGCGTTTTCAAGCTTGGCTTCGTAGCGTAGCTCCTCAGTTAAGTTAGAAGCGACTTGGACACCAACGTCACTCATGATGAGCAGTTCTTCCAGTTCCTCGAAAAATTCTTCGTCAACAGAGCGGAAATTGGCAAAGAAGGCGTTCAAGCGAGCACCGAAGCCTGTGCGAGTTTTCTTGAGACTGCGGTCATATTTTTCCTGAACAGTTTCTTCTGCTTGAGGAATTTCTGGTTCAAGAACTTCAGAACTATTTTCTTCGACAGTTTCTACGAACTCAGTATTCTCTTCCTCTGGGACTTCTTCTGAGTTTGAAAATTCTTCTATTTCTTCTTGAGAAACTTCTACAACTGGCTCTGAATCCTGACTCTCTTCAACTGTGTCTTGATTTTCCTCTTCTTCAGAACTTTTAACCTCTGCTTCTTCTTGAGGAACTTCCTCAGCTTCTGTAAGGGCAGGCTCAGTAGCTTCAGACAAATCAAGATTTTCCAGAGCTTCTTTTACAACTTCTTCGCTTTTAGGTTCTTCTTTTTTTCCGAATAGACGGTCAAATAATCCCATATCTTAGTTCTCCTTTAACACATATTCTTCGATAGCCCAGGCGACAGCCTCTTCATCATTGGTCATTGGAGTCACCACATTTGCGACTGCCTTGACTTCAGGAACAGCGTTTTGCATGGCAACACCGAGTCCCGCCCACTCAATCATAGAGAGGTCATTGGCCTCGTCACCACATGCCATCACTTGACTTTGGTCAATTCCAAGATGGCTGATTAGTTTTGCTAAACCTGTTGCTTTATGAACATTCTTTGGTGACCACTCTAGCAACATTTCCCGTGACTTAAAGATTTCATATTGATCAAACAATTCTGGAGAAATCTTCTGAATGGCTGTATCCAAGGGTTCTTGAGCAAAGGCAGTCACGCATTTATTGTAGGTCATCTGACTAGACAAGTCTTCAAAGTCCACTGGAACAAAGGTCAATGCTGGATTAAATTTGGCATAAAGACTTTCTTGGTCAGATTGAATTTGATAAACAGTTCCTTCTGAGATGGCGTCAAGAGGCAGTGATAATTTCTCTGTTTCTTCATACAAGCGTGCCACATCATCATATGAAAAGACTGTTTTATCAAGGATTTCACCTGTATTTTTCTGAACCAAACCACCATTAAAAGTAATCGTATACTCATCTTCATGGCCGTCAGTCCCTAGCTCATGGAGGAAGAAATCCATAGCTTTTAAGGGGCGACCAGTTGTCAATACGACCTTGATACCACGATCACGCGCAGCTTTCAGGGTTGCCTTGGTACGATCCGTCAGCTTTTTATCAGTAGTCAGCAAGGTCCCATCCAAGTCCAATGCAATCAATTTTATATCTGCCATTATAAGCCCTCCATATAAGCTATAACCGACTGGTCCTTATGGTGACCAATCACTGTCTCTGCTAATTCTAAAATTTCAGGTCGTGCATTTTCAGGAGCTACAGGATGTCCCACAACCTGCATCATGTGCAAATCATTTAGATTGTCTCCAAAAGCCATAACCTGACCCATTTTGATGCCAAGTTTTTTAGCTAATTCAACAATGGCCACTCCCTTATCGACATAGTCCAGAACAATATCAATGGATTCAAAGCCAGTTGTCATTGCCTTAACACCAGGAACATGTTCATTGACCCAAGCTTCCCCAGCTTCTAGCGTTTCTTCTGTGAAGTTGGTTGTAAATTTGAAAATGTCATCTGTAATATCTTCCAGACTCGCTACTTTTTGGATATTTTCATTATAGTGCTGGCTCACTTTCAAATAGGTCTCATCAACCGTATCTAGAACATAAGCTCCCTTTTTGCCCGTCAAGAGCAGTTTATTGATATCTACATAAGGTGAAGTTTTCAGCCTTTCAAAAGTTGATAGATAAAACTCACGAGACATAGTCGCTTCATACAAATCTTGACCTCGATATTCTACCAAACTGCCATTTTCAGCGATGAAAATAATGTTATCACGAACATCAGCAAATAATTTTTCTAGAGACAGAAATCCCCGACCTGAAGCCACCGCAAAGTAAATCCCTTTTTCCTTGTAGGAAGCTAAAAGGGACTTGAGGCGGTTCATATCAAAACACCCATTTCCATCTAGAAAAGTTCCATCCATATCTGTTGCTACTAGTTTAATTGTCATCCTTCAATACTTTCTAAATCTTTTAACTTAACCGAAACAATTTTTGAGACACCTGATTCTTGCATAGTCACTCCATAGATAGAATCGGCCGCTGCCATAGTCCCCTTACGATGGGTTACGACGATAAACTGGCTGTCCTTATCAAAGCGGTTGAGGTAATCCCCAAAACGTTTAACATTGGCTTCATCCAGCGCAGCTTCTACCTCATCCAAGATAACAAAAGGAATGGTCTTGACACGAATAATGGAGAAAAGCAAGGCAAGAGCCGATAGAGCTTTTTCACCACCACTCATGAGGTTAAGCGACTGGATTTTCTTACCTGGAGGTTGAACAGAAATCTCCACACCAGCTGTTAAAAGGTCGTCCTCAGTCAATATCAAGTCTGCCTGACCTCCGCCAAACATCTGTTTGAAGGTCACTTTAAAGGACTCACGAATAGCTTCAAAAGTTGATTTAAAGCGTTCCTTGACCTCATCATTCATCTCTGTAATGGTCTCAAGAAGCAGGTTTTTCGCTGACAAAATATCATCTCTCTGGCTATTTAGGAAATCCAGACGGCTGTGAACTTCTTCGTACTGGTCAATAGCTTCCAAGTTGACTGGACCCAGTGAGCGAATAGCCTTCTCCAAATCCTGCACCTCTTGCTCTGCCAGATTGAGGTTTTCCAATTCATGTGCCTTTTCTAGTGCTTCAGTATAGCTAATCTGATACTGGTCTGTTAATTGGCTTTGTAAATGGCGTAAGCGCTCGCTGACCTTTTCTTTCTTAGCTTCAGCACGTGTTTGCTTACGAATCCACTCCTCATTCTGTTGGCGAGCCTGGTCCAAATGACTGGAAATATCATCCAGCTGGCCTTCAATATCATCTAATTCAAACTGCTTGCGAATCAAACCTTGTTGGAGGTTTGTTTTCTGAGTTTTGGCTTCTTCAGCCTGTTGACTGAGCAATTCTGTATCAACTTTCTCAAGATTGTCAACCTTTTCTTGAAGAAGGCGCTGGATTTCCTCTTGTTCGATATCTAAATTGTCCAATTCTTTGCCTAAACGCTCAATATCAGCTACTTCATAACGTTTTTGCCCTTGTAGTTCTGTCTTAAGCAAGCGAGCTTGCGCTACCTCTTCCTGCAAGTTTTGATAGCGTTCTTGGATGGCATTTTTGTTGGACTTAATCTCTTCAATCTCAGCTTCCAGATTTTGCTTGTCACTGGCGATTGCAGCAAGGCGCTCTTGGCATTTTTCCTTATCTGCTTGCCAATCTCCGTCAGAAAGACGATCTAATTCCTCTTCTTGGAGTTTCCAAAGAGTTTCCAGTTCTTCAACTTGCTGACTGGTCTGCTGATAAGCGAGGGACAAGCCTTGCTCCTGAATACGTGCTTGTTCTCCTTGAGATTTGATAGCTTCTAATCTTTCTGTCAATCTAGCCATCTGGTCTTGCAAGGTCTTCAAAGCCACTTCTTCTGAACGAAGACTTACTTCCTCTTCAGCAATTTCTTTTTGTAATTGCTCCAGTTCTGGCTTGATGAAGATGCTGTTGTTCTGGCGATTGGCTCCACCTGCATAGGAACCACCTGTACGAAGCTCTGTCCCATCCAATGTCACCATGCGAACCTGATAATGAACTTGACGAGCTGCTGCACGCGCATGTTCTACTGTATCAAAAATCGCTGTCGTGGCTAGCAAGTTCTTGAAAATGGCTTCCAGTCTAGTATCGAAAGTAACTAACTCATCTGCCATGCCCAGAAATCCTGGACTTGCAGCGATAGCATCTTGGTTCTGACTAGAAATCGTACGAGCCTTGATAGTCGTCAAAGGAAGAAAGGTCGCACGACCAGCTCTGTTACGTTTTAGGAAATCAATCGCCTTGGTTGCCGCATGTTCATCTTCTACGATAATATGCTGGCTACTCGCTCCAAGCGCAATCTCTAGAGCAGTTTGATAATGCACATCAAAGGTCAGGTGTTCACTAACTGCCCCAATAATCCCACCTAGACGATCTTTTTCTTGGAGGACACTCTTGACACCTGCATAAAAGTTGCTATGATTTCTCAGAATATTTTCCAAACTTTGGGCTCTAGCCTGCTTGTTTTTGAGACTATCCAGACGGTCAAAGAGTTTGCTTTGTTGAGCTTGATAGGAAGTTTTCTGCTCCTCTTGTTCCTTGGCACAGATTTGATAGTCCACCAGTAATTTCTGAACCTGTTCCTTGGCAGTTTCAAGCTCTTCTTTTTGCTGACCAGCCTTCTCTTTAGCTGTAGCCAACTGTTCTTTCAGCTTTTCTAGTTGATCTGCTTGTTTTTGAGAAAGCTGACGACTATTTTCCAACTCATTTTCGATACGGGTCAACTGGTTTGAGACATCCGCTTCTTCTTGTAAAAGCGCTACAAAACGTTCACGTAGAAGCTCAATCATCTGATCAGGATCATCTGAAAAAGCCAGCAATTCAGCTTCTAAACGATTGAGTTTTTGATTATTTTGGACTAGCTTCTCTTCTAAGAGGGCTAAAGAGCTTTCTTTATCAGATTTTTCTTGGCTAAGTGAATTTCTCTTATCCTCTAAAGTAGCCAAACGGGCTTGTGCTTCCTGTTGATTCAGGGCTACTTGCTCGGACTCCAGTTTTGATAAGGCTAATTTTCTCTCTAAATCACTAATCAGACTGGTCAAGTCCATCAAACTACCCTGGTCTTTGGCCATTTCAGCCTGTAAATCTTGGCGTTGCTTTTTAAGAGTTTGATTTTCCTCTTCTAATTTTTCACGCTTTTGGTAATAACTAGTCAATAGTTCCTGAACCTGTGCCAACTCTTCTTCTGTTGACTCTAGTTCAAGCTTATTTTCCTTGATTTGAGAAACCAAAACATCTAAATAAATGGCCTTGCGTTGACCTTCCAAGTCTAGAAACTTACCGGCATTCTCAGCTTGCTTCTCAAGAGGCTTGATTTGATTATCCAACTCGTAGATAATGTCCTCTAAGCGGTCTAGATTATCCTGAGTTTGTTGCAGTTTACTCTCAGTTTCTTTTCTACGAGTCTTGTATTTCAAAACTCCTGCAGCTTCTTCGAAAATAGCACGACGTTCCTCAGGCTTGGAGTTGAAAATCTCCTCAACCTTCCCTTGGGAAATGATAGAGAAGGAATCTCGTCCCAAACCTGTATCCAAGAAAAGATCATGAATATCACGCAGACGGACTTTTTTACCGTCAATCTTATATTCACTATCTCCACTACGATAGATATGACGTTCGACCCTGATTTCTTGACCAGCATCCTTGATAAATCCGTCATGATTATCCAGAGTCACAACTACAGAAGCATAATTGAGCGGTTTGCGGCTTTCGGTCCCAGCAAAGATAACATCCGGCATCTTGCCGCCACGGAGGCTCTTAACACTGGACTCCCCCAAGGCCCAACGCAGACTTTCTGTAATATTCGACTTTCCAGATCCATTGGGTCCAACAACTGCCGTCACACCTTTGTCAAAGACGACCTTGGTCTTGTCAGCAAAAGACTTGAATCCCTGAATTTCGATTTCCTTTAAATACATGAATCCAGCCCTTTCTCAACGGCATTTTTGGCAGCTTCTTGCTCTGCTAATTTCTTAGAACGACCTTGACCTTGACCAATGCTCTTGCCTTCAACAAGAACTTCTACATCAAAAACCTTATCGTGGGCAGGACCCGTTTCAGAAATTACCTGATAACGAATAGCCACATCCCCATTGACTTGAAGTAACTCTTGAAGATGGGTTTTGTAGTCTGTAATCATCTCAAACTCGCCTGCTTCAACCTTAGGAATCATGACTTGGTAGATAAATTCCTTGACCTTGGCCACATCCTTGTCCAAAAGGAGGGCACCAAGAAAGGCTTCGAAGGCATCACCAAGAATGGTATCACGATTGCGCCCACCAGACTTTTCTTCTCCCTTACCCAGCTTGATAAACTGATCAAACTGGCAGTCACGCGCAAAACCAGCCAAACTCTCCTCACGGACAATCATGGCACGGAGTTTAGACAAGTCCCCTTCAGGCTTTTTAGGATATTTTTTATACAGATATTCTGAAATCAATAACTGTAGAACAGCGTCTCCTAAAAATTCCAAGCGTTCATTGTGTGAAATTTTTAAGAGGCGGTGCTCATTGGCATAACTCGTATGAGTAAAGGCAGTTTCCAGTAACTTTTTGTCTGCAAATTCGATTGCAAAATGGTTCTTTAGTACAGTTTGTAATTCTTTCATACCAACCTCTTTCTAACTGATAACAGTCCTTTTTATTATATCAAAAAAAGCCCCCTGAGTCACTTTAAAACGGGACTGGAGGAGATTTGAGTATTCATTGAAATGAGATTTTCAGTTTTAGTGGCAAATTTGAGGCAGGATAAATAAAAAGCCCTATTTAAAGGCTTTTTTAGGATATTTACATCCACCCTGAGGGAATCGAACCCCCATCTCAAGAACCGGAATCTTACGTGATATCCATTACACTAAGGGTGGAAACTTGTTTTATTATAACAGAAATTTGCTCTAATAACAAGTTTTTTTCTGGCTAGACAGCCCATCTTAGTGGGAAGCATCCCCATTCCAGATAGAGTTTTTCACAATCACATAATCAACGTGTTTAAGGTCAGCAACCTGACGTCCACCTGCATAAGAAATGGCACTTTGAAGGTCTTGTTCCATCTCAGTCAAAGTATCTTGCAAATGACCTTTGGCAGGAAGCAAGATACGTTTTCCTTCCACGTTTTTATAAGCTCCTTTTTGGTATTGTGAAGCTGAACCGTAGTACTCTTTGAACTGTTCACCATCAACTTCAATCGTTTTCCCTGGACTTTCGATGTGTCCTGCAAAGAGGGAACCAACCATAACCATACTGGCACCAAAACGGATAGACTTGGCAATATCACCGTGAGTACGGATCCCACCATCAGCGATAATTGGTTTACGCGCAGCCTTGGCACACCAGCGTAGTGCAGCCAACTGCCAACCACCTGTACCAAAACCAGTCTTGACCTTGGTGATACAAACCTTACCAGGGCCGATTCCGACCTTAGTAGCATCCGCACCCGCATTTTCTAATTCACGCACAGCTTCTGGTGTTCCAACATTTCCAGCAATGACAAAAGTATCTGGCAATTCTTTCTTGATGTGTTGAATCATAGAAATCACGCTATCTGCATGACCATGAGCAATATCAATCGTGATGTATTCTGGAGCATCAGCCTTGAGCTGGCTAACAAAATCATACTCATAGTCCTTAACACCGACAGAAATAGAAGCAATGAGACCTTGATCGTGCATGCGTTTGATAAAAGGAATGCGTCCTGCTTCATCAAAACGGTGCATAATGTAGAAGTAACCACCTTTAGCCAGTTGCTCTGCTACACTTTCATCCAAAATCGTCTGCATATTAGCTGGCACAACAGGTAGTTTGAAGGTGTGATTTCCTAGAGTGACACTTGTATCCGCTTCTGCACGGCTTTTAATCACACATTTATTTGGAATCAATTGAATATCTTCGTAATCAAAAATTGGAAATTCATTTAACATATCGATGTCTCGTTTCTTTTGTAATGACCTACCTATGCTCTCGCATCACTACGCCTTTTCCGACGTTTCCTTAATTTATTATAAACTAAAGTACAGTTTTTGTCAAATAATTTTATAATTTAAAATATATTGTTCGGTTTTTACTTATATCAAAGACAAAAAAGTGGAGAGATTATTTTCTCCACACTTCTTCTCTATCCTAATAATACTCGCCCTGACGATAGTCCCATGAGTTAAAGGTGTCTGACAGGTGCATCATAATCTTATCAATGTCAAGCCCTTTGCGGATTACAACTGGAGCTGGTGAAGTTGAACGTGCTCCCCCTTGTTCTGGGATGAGTTTGCCGTCTTTATCGACCATAGACACCATCACACCTTGCTCATAGCGTGTTTCAATCGTTTTGTCAGGTTGGATAGATGCCACATAATCATCTGCTTCAATGACAAGATCTACTGCTCCTTCGATACGTTCTCCGATACCTTCTACCTTACCACGATTTCCTTTTCCAGATGGGTTTGCAGATGAGGCATAAACCATCTTGCCTTCTTCCCAAAGTTTGGCAGCCAATTGTTCACCCGCTTTCCCAAATTTGATAACAAAACAGCTAGTACCACGCACGTCAGTCATGAGTTCTTCACGGCCATCCCCATAAGCTTTTAGTTTTTCAAAGGCTTCTGGTTTCCAAGGAAGGATACAACCAAGAAGAATATCTTCGTTCCAATGTTTTTGGTAGAAGGCTTCAATTTCTGGGTTGAGTTGTGCTAAAGCACGAAGCTCATCCATGCTACCGCAGAGAACAACACCTGGTTTGTTACGATTGCGTTCTTTGGCTGCGAACTTACGCTCAAGTCCTGCCTTGTCACTAGTCATGATGATGTAACCAACTTTGGTAGGGCAAACGATACAACCGCCCTCACCTTTTAAAATGTCATAGCCTTCTTGTGAAAGTGTTCCGTTCCATTGAATGTGTTTTGTCATAATTCTATTTCCTTTTCTAATTTTCTTCTAATCCTGCCAGTAGGCTGGTCGGTGTTTTTCATAGGTAGCAATCAAATCTTCATACTGCAAAGTAATACCGATATCATCCAAACCATTTAAGAGCTTGTGTTTCCATTCGCTATCGATTTCGAAAGTGAATTCTCCAACTGGTGAGATGATTTTTTGTTGTTCCAAGTCCACAGTTACCTGATCAGTTGGTTTCAAGTGGGCTAGTTTCTCTCTAACCTCTCTGGGCTGAACAATGGGCAACATGCCATTATTGAGTTCATTATTGTAATGAATATCCCCAAAAGACCCTGCAATCACGACCTTAAAACCATAGTCTGCTAAGGCCCAAGCTGCATGTTCCCTCGAAGAACCTGCTCCAAAGTTATCCCCTGAGATAAGAATACTGGCTTTACGATATTCAGGCCGGTTAAAGACAAAGTCAGGATCCTCAGTATAGAGATCATCCAGATAACGCCAAGCATACATGAGGTACTTACCAAAGCCTTTTTTATCAATTAACTTTAGAAACTGCTTGGGTAGGATTTGGTCGGTGTCAATATTATCATTCATAAGAGGAACGGTCGTTCCCGTATAAACTGTAAATTTCTCCATATCCTCTCCTTACTGGGCTTCTGGCATTTGCCGAACATCTACGAATCGCCCTGCAATAGCTGCTGCAGCTGCCATGGCTGGACTGCAGAGATGGGTCTTAGCGCCAAAACCTTGTCTGTCTTCAAAGTTTCGATTGCTGGTTGAGGCACAGTGAACACCATCTGGAACCTTGTCAGGATTCATCCCTAGGCACATAGAGCAACCTGGGTCTCTCCACTCAAAGCCAGCATCTAGGAAGACCTTGTCCAAGCCCAACTTCTCAGCAGCACGTTTCACAGGACGAGAGCCCGGAACCACGATAGCCGTTAAATTAGGAGCAATTTTCTTTCCTTTGACAAATCGAGCCGCCAGTTGCAAATCACTGAGACGAGCATTGGTACATGAACCAATAAAGATATATCCTAGTTCAATATCAGCTGGCTTTTGACCAGGCTCCAAGTCCATGTAATTGTAGGCGCGCTCATCATTCATATCCTTAATTTCTGGGAAACTACTGTCAAAGTCAACCCCCATAGCAGGATTGGTCCCCCAAGTCACCATGGGAGCTAGGTCTGAGACATCCATCCGGATAACTTTATCGTAAACAGCATCATCATCACTGACAATTGTTTTCCAATCCGCCACAGCCTCTTCGAAGTCCTCTGGAACACACTCGCGTCCCTTGAGATAATCATAGGTGGTTTGATCTGGATTCATGATTCCCATCTTAGATCCAAACTCGATGGACATATTGCAGATGGTCATTCGCTCTTCCATACTTAGTGCATCAATCGCTTGCCCACGATATTCCACCACATAGCCAACACCACAGGCAACTCCATACTTGGCAATCAAGGCGAGAATATAATCCTTAGAATAAACTCCTTTTTGAGGAACACCAGTGAATTCCACCAGCATTTTCTTGGGTTTGACCTGCCAGATGGTCTGTGTCGCAAAGACATGCTCAACTTCACTGGTCCCAATTCCAAAGGCGATAGCTCCGAAAGCCCCGTGGGTTGCCGTATGGCTATCTCCACAGACGATGAATTTTCCTGGTTGGGTCCGTCCTGTCTCTGGACCAACCATATGAACGATTCCTTGTTTCTCAGAACCATGGGCCGCATGTTCGATCCCGAATTCCTCAACATTTTCAGCCAGTTTATCAATTTGAGCCTTAGAAATCACATCTCGAATATCGTAAATATTGATCGTCGGGACATTGTGGTCAAAGGTTCCAAATGTCAAGTCTGGTCGTCTCAATCTGCGACCTGCGTCTCGCAGTCCTTGAAAAGCCTGAGGACTGGTCACTTCATGAATATAGTGCTGGTCCACATACATGAGTTGGGGCTGCCCCTCTTCTCCTGTGATGACATGACGGTCCCATAATTTATCAAAAATCGATTTTCCTGCCATCCATTACCTCCAAATAAAATATAAGGCTACTAGTGTAGACACCATTCCGAGAAACCAAACTGTTTTAAAGTACCATTTTCTAGTCTTGTGATGAAAAATGATTCCTGCTAGCCAGGCACCAAAGCCACCACAAGTAAAGGCTAAAATGAGTAAGATTTTCTCTGGGATGCGCCATGCTCTTCTCCTTGCCTTAGATTTGTCAATGCCATAAGTCAAGAAAACCATAACATTCCAAATCAAGAGGGCAAGAGTAATTTTTTCGTCTAACTTCATAACCTTGCAATAATAGCTTCTGTCATTTCCTTGGTCGAAGCCTGACCTCCTATATCTCTCGTTAAAATTCCTGCTGCCAAACTGGCTTCTACTGCACGTTCGATACGCTCTGCATCCTCATAACGTCCAAAACTGTCTCTCAACATCATGGCCACTGATAAAATCATGGAGATAGGATTGGCAATTCCTTGTCCTGCAATATCAGGCGCTGAACCATGAATGGGTTCATAGAGGCTTGGACCCTTTTCAGAATGACTGGCTGATGGCATAACTCCAAGTGTGCCAGATAAGACGCTTGATTCATCAGATAGAATATCTCCGAAAAGATTCTCTGTCACGATAACATCAAACTTGGCAGGATTGGTAATCATGAGCATGGCAGCTGAGTCGACTAGCTGGTGCTCCAAGGTTACATCTGGAAAATCCTGCGCGACTTCCTCAGCTACTTTTCGCCAGAGTTTTGAGGTCGCTAAAACATTTTGCTTATCGATGCTGGTAAGGATTTTTCTGCGATTTCTTGCGATTTCAAAGGCCTTGCGAATAATCCGCTCCACTTCCTCATAGCTATAGTCGTTGATATCACGCGCTTTTCGCTCTTCAAGGATATGGTCCCCAAAGTAAATCCCGCCTGTCAACTCACGCACCACGACAAAGTCTACACCAGCAATTCGTTCTGCTTTGAGTGGTGACAAATGTTTAAGACTGTCAAAGATTTTTACAGGGCGAATATTGGCATAGAGATTGAGTTCCTTACGGAGAGCTAGCAGACCTTGTTCAGGGCGAACCGCTGCTCCATCATACTGAGGACTACCGATAGCCGCTAGAAGAATGGCATCTGCTTCTCTACATGCCTTGAGGGTTTCATCAGGTAAGGGATGCCCTGCAGCATCGATACCTGCACCTCCGAAAGGTCGTCTATCAATCTCATAGTCAAAACCTGTTTTTTCAGCTAGAGCCTCCAGAACTTCTAAACCAGCCTCCATGATTTCTGGGCCAATTCCGTCCCCTGCTAGAGCTACTATTTTCTTTGTCATAGCATTCTCCTTTACACACTAGGCATGTCACGATAGGAAACACTGTGCCCTATCTCACCAGCATTCTCTTTTTGAACAAATGTATTAGCATTGATGTAGGCAATAGCCGAAGCCTTCAGTACATCGAAATCAAGACCTGCTGCATTAAAGATGGTTTCTGTATCTCTGTTTTCAACAGTTACCAAGACCCGAGCTTGGGCATCAATTCCATCTGTCACAGCGTCAATAGTATAGGACACCAAGCGGACGGATTGATTAAAGAACTTGTCGATAGCGTTGAAGATTGCCTCAACAGAGCCTTGCCCTGTCGCATTAAATTCGACCTTCTCATCATCCATATTGGCTAGGCTAACGAGCGCTTCAATGTCATTGTCTGCATGAGTTTGAAGTTGTAAATCATCAAAGTGGAAGCCTTCTGGGTTTTCAACCATAGTTCCAGCGACCAGCGCACGAATATCTGCATCTGTGATTTCTTGTTTCTTATCGGCCAGAGTCTTGAACTTAGCAAAGAGTGGTTTGATGTCCTCTTCTGTAAAATCTAGGGCCAGTTCTCTTAGTTTCTCAACAAAGGCATGACGACCTGACAATTTTCCAAGTGGAAGGCTATTACTCTTAACTCCAACCAATTCAGGTGTGATAATCTCATAAGTAAGAGGATTTTTAAGGACTCCGTCTTGGTGAATACCAGATTCGTGAGAAAAGGCATTGCCACCAACGACGGCCTTGTTTTTAGGAACTGAAATACCAGAGAAGCGAGAAACCATTTCAGAAGTATTGATGGTTTCATTTAAAACAATACTGGTCTCTGCTTGGTAGTAATTTTGTCGAATATTGAGAGCCACTGCAATTTCTTCCAAAGCAGCATTTCCTGCTCGCTCCCCAATACCGTTGATAGTTCCTTCGACACGTCCTGCCCCATTTTTGACAGCGGCAAGGCTATTGGCAACTGCCATTCCAAGGTCATCGTGGCAGTGAGGTGAATAGACAATCTGACGATCTGTCTTAACATTCTCAATCAGGTGTTTGAAGATAGCACCGTACTCTTCTGGAGTGGTGAATCCAACCGTGTCAGGGATATTGATATAAGACGCCCCCGCATCTACCGCAGTTTGAACAACTTGCAAGAGGAAATCCAACTCTGTTCGGGTCGCATCCTCAGGAGAGAATTCAACCACTTCAAACTTAGAACGGGCATAAGAAACATGCTCCTTGATAGCTTCCAAAATCTCTTCCTTACTCTTATTAAGCTTATACTTGCGGTGAATCGGACTAGTAGCAATAAAAACGTGAACCTGTGGATACTTGGCATCCTTTAGGGCCTCATAACAAGCATCGATATCAGACTTGACCGAACGTGCCAAACCAGTCACCGCTGTTTTCTTCAAGACCTTAGCAATCTCCTGCACTGCCGTAAATGAGTCTGGACTAGCCGCCGGAAAACCAGCTTCAATGGCTGAAATACCCCATTTCTCCAGCTGTCTTGCTATGGCAATTTTTTCTTTAATTGAAAAGTTAACACCTGGTGTCTGCTCACCATCTCGAAGGCTAGTATCTAGAAATTCAACTGTTCTCATAAGATTTCCCCGTTTCTAAATTCGGTTTTAAAAAAACATCTCGCTCGGAGTTCCAAGCGAGATGTTGATTCACTCCCGCTTGGTAAGCCAAACAGGACTAATGCTTTTGCACTAGCCCGAGTACCTCAACAACAAAGCAAATTGATTAAACTTAGCTGTTTTCATGTTTGACTTTCTCCTTCGTTTGATATCTTGTTTAGTATTTTAGCATAGGAAAAAACACATGTCAAGAAAAAATCCAATATTTTCTGAAAATTTCTTCAGTAAAGAATATTTTGCTAATTGAAAGTTCTTGAAATGTTTCATTTTTTAATAGTTAAATTCCAACTTCTTTCTATCAATTCCAGTACTTCTTCATCTGATAAAGTATCATCAAGCGCCACACTTATCCAATAGCGCTTATTCATATGAAAGGCTGGATAAATGCCCTTGTGTGAAAGCAAATCAGCTACTTGGTCATGTTTGAGATTGACTGCTTCCACTTGCCCTTCTCTGCCCTTTTCCAGCTTATTCCAAGAAATTTTCATCAAAACAGCATACCACTTTTTATTGCCTTCATGTCTTAACACTGCCGTATCAGGCGATTTCTCCCACAGATACTCCAACTGATTACCATATTTTTCCTGAACTTGAGTCATGATTCGCTTAGTCTGAGGATAGATAAAATCTTGCACATCAAAACAAGCCTTCCGAATCTGGTAAAGAATCTCCAGACAAGCCTCACGGACATTTCCGACAAAACTTCCTCTCATACTTTCCATATGGACTTGAGGATAGAGGTCACCCGTTTCCTGGTCAAAGACTTGAAAGCTCACATTATCAACAGTAATGGATACAGTCATGACAAAGTCTCCATCCAAAATCTGGAAACTATAGGTCCAGACTCCACTATTTTCTATAAAACCATAAGCATGAGCCTTTTCTTGATTAAATTGATAGGATTTAAAAATTTCAAACATAAGCGAAAACTGCTACCCAAAGCTAGCAGTTCCTTTCTATTTTTTAAAAGACAACCTTGGTTCCATGTAATTGTGTCACGCCCAGTTGGTCGATAAAGATTTGACGGTTGTCAAGGTCAATCCCCCCACCTGGTAGAATTTCAATCTTACCTTTAGCGTGCTCTAAAATTCTGTGATAGTGAGCAAAACGTTTTTCTAAGTAATCCCCAGACACACCAGCGCGAGTTAGTATACGAGTGACACCGGCTTGGCTGAGCCAGTCAATAGCTTCTAACTGGTCTTCTTCGCTCAATTCATCAAAGGCCATATGAAATACAATTTCCATTCCTTTTGACGCAGCTATCAACTTCTCCAGATTAGGCTTATCCAACTTCTTATCAGCAGTTAAAACCCCAAATACAACTCCTTGACTTCCAGCCTGAGCAGCCAACCGAATATCTTCTAGCATAATTGCAATTTCTAGTTCATTATAGACAAAGTCGCCACCACGTGGACGAATCATGGTCATGATGGTCGTATCGTAGTTAGCTGCCAATTCAACCGCTGCCTTAGTCACTCCATAGCTGGGTGTTGTCCCACCAACTGTAAGATTATCACAGAGTTCGATTCGACGAGCTCCAGCCTGCATCGCTTTTTCAAGCAAGGTCACATTTTCAGCACAAAATTCGTAAATCATTTGATTCTCCTTGAAGATTACTTTGAATTTATTATATCATATTGTTGTGAATATGCTTCCAATTTTATCAAGGCAAATAACTACTATTTTAACTATTCTTTGTCTGGAATAACCTTAAAGAGATAATAGGTGATAAAGATGGTCAAAGCTCCCAAACCGATTTTGACTGGTAAAAGAGGTGCAAAATAAATGGAAATTCCCATCAAGATGTAGATAGAAACGACGATTTTTTTCTTACGTTCACGCGCAATAGACTTAGTCTCGCGAAAATCAGCTACATATGCTTGATAGAGCTTGGTATGATACAACCAATCTTCGAAGCGCTTGGAACTTCTTGAAAAACAAGCAATAGACAACAAAAGAAAAGGCGTTGTAGGCAACAAGGGTAAAACAACCCCAATAATAGCCAAGGCTAGTGATAAAAAACCAATGATAAGATAGATAAAACGCATAACTTCTCCTAGTTAAAATAATCTTCTTCTAGTTTCGCATACAATGATGAATTTTGTCAAGCTCTAACCAAAAAGAGCCTGAAATTCACTTTCAGGACTCTCCTCTTATTTAATCTTTTCTTCTTCGTAATCACCATTACTGCAAACAACCTGCTTGCCACCACCACGGACTTTTTTCTCCATGAGGAAGTTGCCACATTTTGGACAGTCACGACCAACAGGCTTGTCCCAAGAGGTAAATTCACATTCTGGATAGCGATTGCAACCATAGAAAAGTCGGTTACGTTTGGTTTTACGCTCAATGATTTGACCTTGATGACAGCTTGGACACTCAACACCAATTTCTTTCACGATTGCTTGGGTATGACGGCAATCTGGGAAATTGCTACAAGCGTAGAACTTGCCAAAACGACCAAGTTTAATAACCATTGGACTGCCACACACTTCACAGTCAAATCCAGCTGGCTCATCCTTAATTTGGATTTTTTCCATTTCTTCTTCAGCCTTGGCGACTTCTTTAGAGAATGGTTTGTAAAAGGCGTCAATGACACGTTGCCACTGCTCTTTTCCGACTTCTACGTCATCCAGTTTGCCTTCCATTTCAGCTGTGAAGGTCACGTTTACGATATCTGGGAAATATTCAACGATGAGCTTGTTAACAATTTCTCCCAACTCTGTTGGTTCAAAGCGTTTGGCTGCAAGGCGAACATAGTAACGTTTCTGAATGGTTTCAATGGTTGGTGCGTAGGTTGACGGACGGCCAACCCCATTTTCCTCCAAGGTCTTGATCAGTGTCGCTTCGGAATAACGAGCAGGCGGTTGTGTGAAATGTTGCTCTGGTTTGCTATTGACCTGCTTGACCATATCTCCAACAGCCATATCTGGTAACATCTTATTCTTATCAGAATCATTATAAATGGCAAGATAACCATCAAACTTAACCTGACTACCATTGGCAGCAAATTGAACTCCATTTTGAGACAATTTAACAGCCATGGTATCAAAGACAGCAGCTGTCATCTGGCTCGCCACAAAACGATTCCAGATAAGGGTATAAAGCTTGAGCTGATCCTTGTCCAGATACTTAGCGATGCTTTCGGGTGTATTAAATACACTAGATGGGCGAATAGCCTCATGGGCATCCTGAGCACCGGAAGCATTTTTGACCTTGCTACCATGCTTAGAGTACTTGCTACCAAAACGGTCCGTAATGAAGCTTGCTGCTTCGTTCTGTGCCACTGGACTGATACGAGTCGAATCGGTACGCATATAGGTAATCAAACCTTGCACCCCAGACCCAATATTAATCCCTTCATAGAGCTGTTGGGCAACCATCATGGTCTTTCGAGTACGGAAATTGATTTTATTAGCCGCATCCATCTGCATAGATGAAGTGGTATAAGGTAAAGGAGCATTGCGTTTGCGCTCTTTCTTATCCACCTGATCCACTGAAAAATCTTTACCAGTCAGACGAGACAGAACTTCCTTAACATCATCGTTGCTAGTCAGTTTTAACTTTTTGCCATCTACTCCATAGAAAGCAGCCTGGAATTGCTTGGTTCCCTTTTTAAAAACAGCATCAATTGTCCAGTATTCTTCTGGCTGGAAGGCATTTATTTCATTCTCACGATCAATGATGAGTTTAAGGGCAATGGACTGTACGCGCCCTGCTGATAAGCCCTTCTTAACCTTCTTCCACAAAATAGGCGAAATCGAATACCCTACCAAGCGGTCCAAGACCCGACGAGCCTGTTGGGCATCGACCAAGTCCATATCAATCTTGCGCGGTTCTTTAAAAGCATTTTTGACCGCATCCTTGGTAATTTCATTGAACACCACACGGTTGGCATCATTTTCATCCAAGTTGAGAATATGGGCCAAATGCCAAGAAATCGCTTCTCCTTCACGGTCCGGGTCACTCGCCAGAAAGACTTTATTAGCTTTTTTAGCTTCTTTTTTCAAGTCATTGATGAGAGGACCTTTTCCTCGGATATTGATATATTGCGGTTCATAATTATTTTCAATATCGACGGACATACTGGATTTCTTCAAATCACGGATATGCCCGACACTGGCTAAAACCTTGTAGTTTCTGCCTAGATATTTCTCAATCGTTTTCGCCTTAGCAGGCGACTCCACGATGACTAGATTTTTTTTAACTGTTGATTTTTTCTTTTTTGTTGCCGTAGCCACAGTATCACACCTTTTCAAAGTAATAAACTTTATAAAGTGTAAACCATTTTGCCATAACTGTCAAGACTTAGCTACTATATATAGAAGAAAAGTTTGTCCAGTAAGCGGACTTTCTTCTTATACTCAATGAAAATCAAAGAGTAAACTAGGAAGCTAGCCGCAGGCTGTACTTGAGTACGGCAGGGTGAAGCTGACGTGGTTTGAATTTGATTTTCGAAGAGTATTAAAATTCAAATTCTGCAAGAACATCCTGCCCACTGGTGACCAATTTTGCCCCTTCTTGAATCAAATGATGGCAACCGTCTGATAGTCCATCTAAAATGCTACCAGGAATAGCAAAGACATCGCGTCCTTCTTCCATTGCTCTCTCACAGGTAATGAGACTACCTGAGCGCATCTTAGCCTCTGCTACAATCACGCCACGACAAAGTCCAGCAATGATGCGATTACGGGCAGGAAAATGAAATTTTAGAGGTTGTTCACCAGGTCCATATTCACTTAGAACCAGATGGTCATTGCCGATGTAGTCTTGCAAGCGTTTATTGGCTTTAGGATAAAACACATCCAGTCCTGTTCCAATCACTGCAATGGTTTTTCCGCCATTCTGAAGAGCTGCCATATGAGCTGCTGTGTCAATGCCCTTGGCTAATCCACTGACGATAACCAGTTCATTTTCCAATCCCTGAATGACTTTTTCAACTGACTTAGCTCCCTGTTTGCTACAAGCACGACTTCCTACGACTGCTACCTTCGGGAATTTCAAGAGGTCAATATTTCCCTTGTAAAATAAAAGTACAGGCGCATCATATATTTCACTCAAATCCCAAGGGTAACAGTCATCTAAAATAGAGAAAGATGGAAATTTTTGAAACTCCTTCTCCAAATGCGCATCGTCTATCTGAAAATAACGTTCCATAAAAACAGCTGGATTTCTGCAACCTGATATATCTGCAATATCTCCTAACAACAGTTCTTGATCGAAATTTTCACCATATTCTAGGACCTTCAAAACCTGTTGATTGGTCAAACCTGATTTTTTCAACTTATAGATTTGATAGTTTGTGATTTTCATAAATAACTCCATTTCTTTTTCTACTCATCTATTTATTCGTAAAAAATCAAAAAAACATCCGACTATTTCAGCCAGATGTTGGAATTTTTAATTTTCGTTTTTAAGAATTTCTTCTAATTTATGATAGTCTTGGACACTATCGATTTCATAGATGCTATTGCCTTCTAATTCTTCAACATAGACATCCAACTCTTTGATATTATCCTTAACCATATTGTCCCAATAGAGATCAACAAATTCACCACTCGCATAAGCCTTGTCGATAAAGCTGACAATCTTTTCTGCTGTTGGAGCATCCCAGAAGGATACACCACTAAGAATGCGACCTGCCTTGCTATCAACAATGATGTCTTGAACCTTGTAGTCATCTCCATAGACCAAGAACCATTCGTTGGTACAATCTTCACGATAAACACTAAAATAAGTCGAACGTGTCAAATCATTGCGGAACATATTTTTAAAGAGATAGTTATCTGCATCAATAACATAGCTGTTAGCTAATTCTTCTTTTACAAGATAGAGAGAGTAAAAGTTATTGTATTCAGCGTATTTATCATTAAAAACGAGGCAAACACCGTATTTTTCTTTTAAGTAATCAAATTGTTCTTTAAGATAACCAACGATGATGATGATGTCATTGATTCCTTTTTCTTTTAGAAACTCAATTTGGTATTCAATCAAGGGTTTTTGATTAACCTGAACCAAGGCTTTAGGGGTATTTTCAGTCATAGGACGCAAGCGAGTTCCCAATCCCGCTGCTAAGATAATGGCTTTCACACGAATCTCCTTTATTCTTTAATAATAATATAAACTCCAGCAATAACGACAAGTGACGTAATAATGGTCAGCATATCTAGCGGTGCACTCAAGAAAACAACTGCAAACAAGACTGTCCATACTACATAGCTCACATTCAAGCCTGTGGCCTTGGCTGGTTGCAAGCGATTGATAGCGATATAATAAGCCAAGTAGGAAATCATATCAAAGGCTGCAAAGACAATCATAAGACCAAGCAATTGTCCATTGGCCACTTCTGCAAATGACTGATGAGAGAAGAGCACAATCACAAGATAGGACAAGAATGAAGTTACT
The DNA here is from genome assembly GCF_013277075.1 of Streptococcus sp. 959. Taxonomy (GTDB): domain Bacteria; phylum Bacillota; class Bacilli; order Lactobacillales; family Streptococcaceae; genus Streptococcus; species Streptococcus pseudopneumoniae_C. The sequence goes on along the minus strand of NZ_VMMF01000003.1, from coordinate 28,101 downwards.
TGACGGATTAAGAGGGCTTCGATTTCACTCAATTCACTTTCCATGGCAAAAGAGCTAAGAACACTCTCACTTCCCCATGCAATAGCACAAACTAAAGCACAGAGAATACCAATATAGAAGGAATTGACCTGTTCAACCTTATAAGTTTGGGCAATAATCCCTCCAATAATTAAGACAATCCCAAATACAGTATTTTTCGAAATCTTGTGCTTCAAAAAGAAGAAAGCTAATAAAACTGAAATCGCAGGGTAGATAGCCGATACAGATGACGCTAAGGAACTTCCGATATACTTAACCGCATAAAGGTTAGCCTGCATACCGATAGGACCTGCTAGCAAGGCTCCGATGATAACACTAACATTGCGAATATTTAAGAAAATTGAGAGACGAACTTTTCCTTCTTTTACCAAGAGAAAAGCTAGTAAGATAAAGATGCTCAAAAAATCATGAGCAGCAGCCACTACAAAGGGCGACAAGTCAGTAAAAATCGAAAAGATATAAGCACTAATCGTTAGACCTAAACCCCAGAAAATACCTGAGAGTAGACCAAAAGAAACTCCATTTTTATTTTTCATCTGAACCTCCATAATTAGCCAGACCTTTAACAGCTCTTTGGTAACGAGTCACACCATAATCACCAAAATCTGCACCTTGCTCTTCTTTATAGACTGTCCATAGACTCCAAATAGCATCTTGTAAAATTTTATAAATGGAAATCTTTTCACGAGAGACAGGTGTTTGCTCACTCTCATAGTGAGACAAGAAGGCTTCTTCCTCTTGACGAGTGAATTCAGATTCTAAAAAGAGGGCAGCCAAATCCCACATTGGATCGTTCATGGATGAATATTCCCAGTCAATCAGATAAAGTCGTCCTTGTGGTGACTCGATAAAGTTTTCAGGCACCAAATCGATATGACAAGATTTTCTGTCAACACCTAAGTCAGCCAGTCTTTTCTCTAAGGAGAAGACTTCTTCTCGAACAGCTTCATAGTTGGCATAAGGGATTTTTTCCTCAATCAAAGATTCGTATTTTTTGATTTCTTCAAAAGGAGCAAATTCTCCTCTTAATTCCTTACCAGAAGCATGAATCGTTTGTAATATTGGAGCAATTTTATCAAATTTAGTCTTGATTGACGTTGAATCAAGCGTAATCGCAGCTTCGATATACTCATTAACTTTGATACCAGCTTCAATATCAAAAAGATAATTTTTTACATCTAAGTCTAAATCCTTTAGTAGTTCAAGATTGTACTTTTCATCTTGACGATTGATCAGCTTTTCTGTCCCTTTACCAAAGAACTTAACGATGTATTGCTTATTTGTTGTTTTGACCAAATAGTTTTGATTGGTCATTCCCCCCAATTGTTCAACACTGAGGACTTCCTCTTCTTGACTAAGTAGGGAAGAAATTTTCTCTTTAATGATTTTCTCCACAATTAACCTCCAGCACCTATACTTCCCATTTAAACACAGTTTTAAATGCTGTATTTAAATCGGTCGCAAAGACACGGTGAATATCTTTAATTTCTCTTACAGGTTCTTCTAGATAAAGGATATTTTTAAGACGATTGGCAAATTTCTTGACTTCCATCATTTGGATTGCATTTTCAAAATCAATGCGACCAGAACGAGAGGAACCAACCAAGAGCAAGCCTTTTTCTAAAGCATCGCGTGTATTGAGATTGACTTTGTATTCGCTAACGCCCATCATGAGAATCGTTCCCTGAGAACGAATATAGCGAATCAAGTCATTAATAGCTGGTCCAGTACCATCACCACCACAACACTCAAAAGCATGGTCAAAGACCAAATCTTCGGGAATATTATCAGTGATATAGCATTCTTTGGCAAAAGAGAAAAGTTCCAATTTTTCCCAATGACGACCAATAACCACAATCTCTGCTTCTGGCAAAGTATAGTTGATAATATTAGCAACCACAAAAGCTAAACTTCCATCTCCGATAACGGCGATTCGGTCCCGCTTGCTATGAGCAAGGGTCAATAGACGATTCATAGCGTGCATGCCGACACTGACAAACTCTGTAATCGCTGCAACCGTGTCTTCAATAGCATCATAAGCCACCACACGGTCTTTAGGGAGAGAAACAAACTCTCTCATAAAGCCATCAAATCCACTAGACAAGAAATGGGTCCCTGTCATGTAGTTTTCATAGAATTCTTCATCACTCTGCATAGGAGGCTGATTAGGAATCATGACAACTTTTTGACCAACCTCATAGGTTCCCGTCGGGTCAGAAATAACGGTTCCACATGACTCGTGAATCATTGCCATTGGAAGCTTTTTATTCAAAATCTTTGGATCACGTTTTCCTTGGTAGTAACGCTGATCCGCATGACAGACAGCCATGTAGTTGGGACGGATAAGGATATGATTTTCTTGGTCAATAGCCTCTTCCTGATATTTGACATTGATAAACTTAGGCTTAGTTAGTTGATAAATTTGATTAATCATTTTACTAGTCTTTCTCAATCATACTTTTTGCAATCTTCAAATCTGTTACTGTTGTAATCTTCAGATTTGAGTATTCACCCTTGGCCAAGGCTACATCTTTTCCTTTGATCACAAAGATTTTACATGCATCTGTCAAGATTTCCTTCTCTTCATCAGAAAGAGATCCATAAAGGTCCATGAAGTCCTTGCAACGGAATGTTTGAGGTGTTTGTCCTTGATAAAGGTGAGCACGATTTGGAATATCTGTAATGAATTGACCATTGGTACTTTCAACGATAGTATCTACCGCTTCAACTACTGTGTCCACTGCGTCATGATTTTGCGCAAGTTTGATATTGTCCTGAATCATGCGAAGTGTAATAAATGGACGAACAGAATCGTGGGTAACAACGATATCCTCTGGAGTAAGCGGACGATAAGCATCAATGGCTTCAATGATTTTCTCAATACTTGTATTGCGGTCAGCACCACCCTTTGTAATGATGATACGATCCTTATGAAGAGGTAGATATTTATCTACAAGAGCCTCTGCATGGGAAACCCAGTCTCCATGAACCCCAACCACAATTTTTTCAATGCTTGGTTCCAAGATAAATTTTTCAATTGTATGAATCAAAATAGGTCGATCACCTAGCTCTAAAAATTGTTTTGGCAAGTTACTGATTCCCATGCGTGTGCCAGTTCCACCAGCAAGAATTCCTGCATAAATCATCTATTTTCTCCTTTGTCTTACTAAAAAAACTTATTCTCTCTATTATACCACAATCTAGTCCTATCATAAAAGAAATACTAGTCATCCCGTTCTAGAATAGGAGGATTATGCAGTTCCATTATTCAAAGAAACTAGTCCATTTCTAGTAATGACTAGGAATTCTGTAGTCATTACCAATAAATGGCTGTGAAATTTTAGAGTTCTTCAGAATAATATACTTTCCTTAAAAAAATCTTAAAATTAAGATTTGAAACTTCAAAGTGATTGCTTGACTGCATTAACTTTTTGAAGTAATAATGATATTATCGTTATACAGAAACAAGGTTTCCCCCTTGGCTCACATAATTAGGTTTACAGAAAAAAATCAGCGATTCTCGATTGTTGACTTTTTCTTTTCCAACTAAGAATAAATAGTTGCTTGACAGAAATTAAAAAAAGAAATACACTAAGAATGTAAAAAAGCCTTATTCTTCAAGGATAAACTTTTCTAGCGTTTGGACAAAAACTCGCTTCAAAATCATGACCACCCGTCAAACGGGTGGTTTGAACCAGGGCGATAAGCCCAAATTACCAGAGCCTGAGACAAAATAGTTCTCGACTACAAAAAAGCTAGAGATTTCCAATTGTGGAACTCTAGCTTTTAATTTTGAGCCGTTCTCTTATTGTATTTTAGGAGGTTATTGGCCATAAGTACCAATCCCATGTCAATTCTCACTTGACGCTTCCCTCTCAGATTACATTTCTTGTAACCCAAACAAGCCTTTATCTGCCCAAAGACAGGTTCCACATCAATCTTGCGTTGAGCGAAAATCTGTCTACCTTGGGGAGATAAAAGCGCCTGACATTCTTTAGCTTTCAAGTACTGATAGCGTTCGTTCATATACAGTCCCTTTTGAGGGGCTGATTCAGGTTCATCAGCGTAGTAAACCTTGATTTCCTGTTGAAAGTCCGTCTGTGTTTTCTGATGTTTGATATGGTGAAAACGATAGCACCAGCCATCAGGATGTGTGTAGCTATCCTCCTTGTCATTATAGTGCCAATTCGCTAAGTTTCTAGCCGACTGTTTATACCCTCTCTTCTGTTCCTTGTCAAACATGGCATATTTAATCAGATGGTTTACCTGCTTTTCATCTAAACGAAGGAGGTTCTCTTCACTTCCATATCCAGCATCTGCGACAACTGTCTGTACGTCATGTGGATAGGTTTCAAGGAAGGGGAGAAGAGTCTTAGTGTCTGTCGGATTTGAGAAGACATCATAGTGAAGAACAAATTGATTTTCAGTAGCGATTTGAAGATTATATGCAGCCTTGAGTTGGCCATTTTTCATATGGTCTTCTTTCATTCGCATAAAAGTGGCGTCTGTATCTGTTTTGGAAAAGCTGTTACGTCCTTCAAAAGTTTCTTGATAGTTCTCATATTTTTCAGTACGTACTGAAAAATCATCCTTGACTTTACGCAAGACTTTCTTGAGTTTCCGACGTTGAGTTTTACGTTCGTCCTTTCCTTTAACGGGTGTCTCCTCAATGTCCTGGTTCAGTTTTTCTAATTCTTCTTCAAGGATTTGAGCGAATTCAATCAACTGCTCTGAGGAGATAGGCTCTTGTGTATCCAGTTCGATAGCTTGATGGATAAGTGGAGTGATTTCTTCTTGAAAATAGACTTGTATCTGTTCTTGAAGTTTGGCGGAGAATTTCTCTGTCGCTTTCTTCCACACGAAACTATACTTGTTGGCATTGGCTTCAATCTTAGTCCCGTCAATAAACAGACAATCTAAAGTCACTAACTCTTCCATTTTTAAACGAAGATTGAGGTCGATGAAAAGATCACGAATGAGTTCTTCCATCCCTTCAGCGACTCGAAAACGATTGATGGTGCGATAGCTAACAACCAACTGTCCTGTTAGGTATTGCATAGCGAGATTTTCAATCATCATTTTTTCAATTTTTCGACCAGAGAAAATCCCTTGTGAATAGGCAAATAGAAGAGTAGATACAAGCATTTTTGAGGGATAAGACGGGCGACCAAAGGCATGATAGAAGGCGTGGAAATGACAATCCTCCAAGGTCTTTACCACTTTTTCAATAGTAAAGACAAGATGGTCTTGTGGCAAGAAAGAACTGATTTCTAGTGGTAAAGTTGTTTGATTTGTGTTATAGTGAATATGCATAGGATAACCTTTCTAAATGGTTTATTAAGCAATTCTATTTTACCAAGACTATCGTAACCATGCAAAAAGAGGCTAGGACAAAAGTCGAACATTAAATATAAAAAGCGAACAAAACGAGTTATCTGACACTCAGAATTCTGTCTTGTTCGCTTTTTTGTCTAATCTATCGATTTTAAAAATTTATAATAAAGAATTCTTAAAATCAAAATCTTTTTGTCCCAGCCTCTTTCACGTTGTTCAAGCCTCATTGCTCTTGACTAGTCACTTGCCTCTCAAAGAGGCTTTAGGATTACTTACCACTATCCCTAAAGGGATCCTCATACTCTTTTACACTTAATTTATCTAGTGCTATATCACGCTTTACTCGTTCTCAAATTTTCATACTCGTGAAGAAATCATCCACTGGATAATTTCTTTACTCTCGGATATATTTCTTAATTGTATCTTCATTGAGTCCCACCATACTCACATCATAACCTTTCGCCCAGAAATGCCGATTCCCAAACTTATACTTTAGGTTGGCGTGTTTGTCATACATCATGAGTGCACTTTTACCTTTTAAATGCCCCATGAAACTTGAAACACTTATACTCGGTGGAATACTGACTAACATATGTACATGGTCTGGCATTAAGTGACCCTCGATAATTTCAACTCCTTTATAACTACACAAGCGATGAAATATTTCTCCTAAACTACTTCGATATTGATTATAGATTACTTTTCGTCTATACTTAGGGGTGAACACAATGTGATACTTACAGTGCCACTTTATGTGCGATAAACTATGTGCCTTTTGTGCCATATTTTTCTCCTTTCGCTTTACAATTGGCTTGAACACCTTTATTGTATCGCGTTTGGCGTTTTTTGGGTATAACCTTCGACGCGCACCCGCATAGCGGGTGGTTTATTTGTCTCGCACCTAACGGAGCGAGACAGACTAATAGTCACATAATAAAAAACGTTGATTTAACAACGTTTTACCAAGGAATGCAAAATAATGCAAAGGAATAATGGAGCCGGTGGGAGTCGAACCCACGTCCAAACACCTGCCAACATATTTGTCTACAACCATAGGTTATGTATTAGTTTAACAGTCCCTCGACACATAACTCAAGCCTAGAAACTGCGAGTCTATCAATCTCTTATCAAGTCGCTAGACAAGACTTGATCGTATCTCGCTAATAATAAGACCTGTCATTGAACACGAGCAATCCAAATCGGGTCACGCCTGCTGGTTTTTAGGCAGCTAGAGCGTAAGAAGTGTTATTTTTTGCAGTTATATTTAACTGAGCGTTTACGTCGCCACACGAGTCGCAAAATATGCCTCATAATGCCTGTCGAATCCGTAACGACCCCAAAAGACAATAAAACCATTATACCTTATCTAACTCAAAAATGCAAAAGGGAAATCGACTAACTATAAAAGATAGTCTTTCAAAGCTTTGGTCAAAACCTGATAACCAGTAATACTAAGGTGCAACCCATCAGTTGTATAATATTTTTTGAGTTGGCCTGCCTGGTCTGTCAAACTATCAAAAACTGGCACAAATTCCACCTGCATATAGGCAGAAACAAGCTCTTGATAGGCTTGATTCCACTCCTGGATCTTTTCATTCGTGCGAATATAAACCGTCTGCTTGTACTCCTCGCCTTCATTAACTGGCAAAATGGAAAGCACTTTAATCTCAGTCAATGGATAATCGCGAGCAATGGATTGTATGATAGCTTCGAGATTATTGAGAGCCTCATTCACAGGCACATCTTTTCCGATATCATTTGTCCCAATCAAAAGGAAAATTTTATCTACTGCTCCACCGTACAGATGCGCATCTAGATTCTCTAGTAACAGCCCTGTCTGATAACCTCGAATGCCTCGATTGACAATCGTCTTTGCAATCCCAAACAACTCCTGCAGAGGATAATATTCGACAATAGAATCCCCAATAAAGAGAATATCTGGCTCTAGAACAGAAACCTGATTTAAGTGACGATACTTGGTTTGGATTTTTTCTTGTTCCTTTAGGAGCCAATTTTCTAATAACTGTACTGCCACTTCATTCTCCTTTTTCTAACCAGTTCTCCAAGACTTGGTAAACTCCTCCTTGGCTGTTAGCTGGTGCTAGAGCAGTCGCCACAGCTTTGGCCTTGTCATCAGCATTTTCCATCGCATAGGCAATTCCAGCCATTTCAAGCATTTCAACATCATTTTCACTGTCACCAAAAGCCATAATTTGTTGGGAGTTCAAATCCCAACGCTTGAGTAATTCTTCCAAGCCCCATGCTTTATGAATTCCCGCTTGGAGGATATCAATGCAACCATATCCACTCGAAACAGCCCGAACACGGCCATCAAAGAGGTCATTAATCTCTGCCAAGACCGAACTCAAACGCTCCTCACCAACAACCATACTCATCTTGAGAACCCCACCAAAGAGGTCAGATGTTAACTCATCCACAAAATGCATCCGTTGGTAGAATTTTTCAATCATTTCTGGAGTCATAAAACTTTCAAGATCTGTAAAAATCGTACCTTTCTTGACGAAACCACCCTTCATCCCCGTTACAACAAACTGGTCCTGACACGCTCGAGCCTCAAAATGAGCCAAAGCCTTATCAACAATGGCATCATCCCAAGTCTGAGCCTGAATCAGTTCATTATTTTCAAAAATACGAGCACCGTTAGCAACAACCAAAACCACTCGATCCACCAAGTGCTCCAGTAGTTGCCTCATGCGGTGAATTTCATTCCCCGTCGCGATGACAAAACGAATACCCCTTTGATCCAACTGATCTAAAATCTTTTCCAAGCGTGGGAGATCAAGCTGACCTCTAGCATCTAGCAAGGTCCCATCCATATCTGTCGCAATTACTTTAATCTTCATTTTCTTTCCTCTGGATTCAAGCTAATCCCACTTCAATCCTACATGTTCGTTCATTTCTTTATAAGCTGCATCAATTCGTTCCTTAGTCGCTTCATCTAACTGGTCACGATGACTACCACCCTCGATAAAATCTTCTAAGATATAGGTTTGATAATGATATAAAGGATAGCCTTCTGGTGAAAAGGTTCCCTTTGGTGTACGATTGACCCAAGTAGGGTGAGCTTTAGCTGTTCCGATAATTGTTTTTCCATCCTTCTTCTTAATAGTCACGTCCATAAGAACACCACGTTCAGTCCACTTAGCATTTTCCACACCTTCCATGGTCTCAATTCGTTGATTTGAAATGAAGTTCCCCATTGAATAGATAATGAGTTTCTTATCCCCATCTTTTTCAACAATTTCAGACGGTTCAACTACGTGAGGGTGACCTCCAAATATAATATCTGCTCCCCAATCAATCATCTTGTGATATAAAGCTTTTTGCTCTTCAGTCGGTTCTATGCGATACTCAACCCCCATTTGCGGCATGATAATGGTGATATCTGCTTCCTTTTCCGCCCGTTCAATTTCAGACTTCATTTTATTCTCATCTAAATCTGAAAGATAGTGATTATAATCCTCTTGAGAAATATTTTGCTCAATTCCATTAAATCCATAAGAATAAGCCAAAAGTGCAACCTTGATACCATTCACTTCCTTAATGACCAGCGGAGCCTGATCACGTGGCTCATGCGTATAAACTCCAATTGGTGTTATTCCTGCTTTTTCGATAGCATTTGCCGTTGAAATAACTCCCTCAATTTGCGAATCCAAAATATGATTATGAGCCAAATCTAGCACATGATAACCTGCATCCTTAATGGCATCCATAACTTCAGCAGGAGCATTAAAGAGAGGATAACCTGCTAAATAATGATCCTTATTAATGGTTCCTTCAAAGTCACCGATAGCTAAGTCGGCTTGCTTAAGCCAAGGTGTCACATACTCAAAATTCTCATGAAAATCATACGTTCCATCATCCTTTTTTGCTGAAAAGTAAATAATATCATGATAAAGCAAATCACCATGAGCCATAATTCTAGCAGTTTTTTCCTCTTCCTGCTCCTGAGACTTTTTCTTAGTTCCTTCTTGAGAAGTAGTATCTCGTTTTTGAATGGTCATAGGCATGCCTTGGAAGCTTTCAAACAACAAGACCAAGCCCATTGATAAAGCAACTGCTAGCAAGAGTACCGCCACAAATCCCTTGTTGCTCCACTTACGATAACGTCTAAAAAAGTTGACTAAACCTTTCACAAAACGAAAAACTGGTCCACGTTTATGTCTCTCTTGTCTTCTTTGCATCTTTATTCTCCCTACTTTCTTATGCAAGCCTTTTCTTTTTATTATATCACAGATAAGCAATTCTTTCACAATTGAATTGAACTTCCTATCTATTTTCTGTAAATCCTAAAGGCTGTAATACTTTCAATCCTTGTCATTTTGTGATATCATGTAGAGGTAATGAAAGGAGAGAAAATGTCTGCTATAGAACGTATTACAAAAGCTGCTCACTTAATTGATATGAACGATATTATCCGTGAAGGGAACCCGACTCTACGCACGGTTGCTGAGGAAGTTACTTTCCCTCTATCTGACCAGGAAATTATCCTTGGCGAAAAAATGATGCAATTCCTCAAACATTCCCAAGATCCTGTCATGGCTGAAAAAATGGGGCTACGAGGTGGGGTTGGACTTGCTGCTCCCCAATTGGATATCTCAAAACGCATTATCGCTGTTTTAGTACCAAATATTGTTGAAGAAGGTGAAACTCCAGAGGAAGCTTACGACTTACAAGCTATTATGTACAATCCAAAAATCGTCTCTCACTCTGTTCAAGACGCTGCTCTTGGCGAAGGAGAAGGCTGCCTCTCTGTTGACCGTAACGTGCCTGGCTATGTAGTTCGCCATGCTCGCGTTACTGTTGACTACTTTGACAAAGATGGAGAAAAACACCGTATCAAACTTAAAGGTTATAACTCCATTGTTGTTCAACATGAAATTGACCACATTAACGGAATCATGTTTTACGATCGTATCAATGAAAAAGACCCATTTGCTGTTAAAGATGGTTTACTAATTCTAGAATAAAGAAAATCCCGTTGCAAGACGGGTTTTTGTGTTATAATAGAGGCATGAAAACAAATGATATTGTCTATGGCGTCCACGCCGTAACCGAAGCCCTTCTTTCAAACACAGGAAACAAACTTTACCTCCAAGAAGATCTCCGAGGTAAGAATGTTGAAAAAGTCAAAGAACTAGCTACAGAAAAGAAGGTGTCCATTTCTTGGACTTCAAAAAAATCCCTCTCTGAGATGACTGAAGGTGCTGTTCACCAAGGTTTTGTTCTACGAGTGTCCGAATTTGCCTATAGCGAACTGGACCAAATCCTTGCCAAAACACGCCAAGAAGAAAATCCACTCCTATTGATTCTGGACGGGTTAACCGACCCTCATAATCTAGGTTCAATCTTGAGAACAGCTGATGCGACCAACGTTTCAGGTGTCATCATTCCCAAGCACCGTGCTGTCGGAGTTACTCCTGTCGTTGCCAAAACGGCCACAGGTGCTATCGAGCACGTTCCGATTGCTCGAGTGACCAATCTGAGCCAAACTCTGGACAAACTCAAGGATGAAGGCTTCTGGACCTTTGGAACGGATATGAATGGTACTCCTTGCCACAAGTGGAATACAAAAGGGAAAATCGCCCTCATCATCGGAAATGAAGGAAAAGGTATCTCTAGCAACATCAAAAAACAGGTCGATGAAATGATTACCATACCTATGAATGGACATGTTCAAAGCCTTAATGCCAGTGTTGCTGCAGCCATTCTTATGTATGAAGTTTTCCGAAATCGCCTATAAAAGAGGCTGGACAAAAACTAACTTCTAACTAAAAGCACACAGTGATTTCAGCTTTGCTCACAATCAAGCTGAAATCACTGTGCGTTTTTTGAATAGCTAATTTGTAGATTGAATTCATGAACAATTTTGTAAAATACATGCTCATGAAAATGAGTTCTATCTCTAATACGCTGGCCTACTTGTCTCTAACACACACTCTGAACACGCCAAAAATATTCTCTAATTTGCGAAAAACGAGATCAGTTGCCATCTTACATTTTGCATAGATTCTAGATTTTTTCTTCAATATATCATGTGTTCTGAACGAAGTTTCCTAAAGAAATTCTAAGTTGTATCGTAACAAATTGATTTTTGAGTTCCTTATATAAGAAAATGAGCATCTCCAACTACGAGAATGCTCATTTTTTAGGATTGTATAGGCATATTTTACATATGTTTCAAACGTTCAATCCGTTCTGAGATAGGTGGATGGGTATAAAAGAGTTTTTGGAACCCTCCCCCTTTCTTGGGATCATTGATATAAAGTGCACTGCTGGCATCATCGACAGGACGACTCATCGGTTTACTATTATCCAACTTACTTAGAGCATTTATCATTCCTTGAGGATTGCGCGTCAACTCAACACTGGAAGCATCAGCTAGGAATTCCCTCTGACGAGAAATAGCTAGTTGCACCAAGGTTGCAGCGAGAGGTGCCAGGACAATAGCTAGGAGAGAAACCACTAGCATAATGATTTCAAGACCATTTCCTTCTCGGTCATCGTCACTTCGTCTGCGACCTGCGCCACCCCACCACATCATACGACCTGCCATACTAGAAAGCATGGTGATAGCACTAGCAAGAGCGACGGCAATAGTCGAAATACGGATATCGTAATTACGAATATGACTGACTTCATGTCCCATAACAGCTTCTAGTTCTTCACGATTCATGATAGCTAGGAGACCTGACGTCGCAGCAACTGCTGCATTTTGAGGATTAGAACCTGTCGCAAAGGCATTTAAGGCTGGATCATCAATGATGAAAACACGGGGCATAGGAATCTGAGCAACCATAGCCATATCTTCCACTACATGGTAGAGGTCTGGTGCCATTTGTTCATCAACCTCACGAGCCCCATTCATGGACATGACAATCTCTGTCGATTGAAAAATCATGGACAAGGCATAGATAAAGCCGATAATCAGCGCGATAACCAAACCACCAAATCCTGACCGCATAAAGAGGTAACCAACCGCATAGCCAACAAGAGCTAAGAGTAGGAAAAATACCAGCAACAAAATCCATGTTTTTCGTTTATTGCTTGCAATTTGATCAAACAACATCTTAGTCACCTAAACCGCTAAAATCAACTTTAGGTACTACCTTTTCCTCTTCTGGTGTTTGAAGGAAATCTGCTGCTTTAAATCCAAACATTCCAGCGATGATATTACTTGGGAAAGTTTCTAATTTTACATTATAGTTGCTGACAACACTGTTATAGAGTTGACGAGAGTAAGAAATTTTATTTTCTGTGTTTGTCAACTCCTCTTGCAATTTAACAAAGTTAGCACTAGCTTTCAAATCTGGATAGCTTTCTGCAACTGCAAAAATACCTGAAACCTGACGAGTAAGGGCATCACTAGCTTTCATAGCTTCTGCTGGTGAAGTCGCTGCCGCCACTTGGTTACGCAGTTCTGCTACCTTTTCAAGGGTAGAACCTTCATATTTGGCATAACCTTTTACAGTTTCAATCAAGTTTGGCAAGAGATCATTTCGACGTTTCAACTGAACATCAATCTGACTCCAAGCCTCCTTTGTTTGCATACGATTCTTAACCAAACCGTTATAGCTAACAATCACAAAAATAACAATAAGAGCGATAACTCCAAGAATAATCCAAGTCATTTTTATAATTCCTTTCTGTTTTTAGATTAGTACCAGTATATCAAATTTTTAATGATTGTGGTAAAATAAGATGATACTAAAGAAGGAAATAACTATGAAACCAGAAACATTTTACAATTTGCTTGCCGAGCAAAATCTTCCACTTTCGGACCATCAAAAAAAACAATTTGAACGTTATTTTGAGCTCTTGGTTGAGTGGAATGAAAAGATTAATTTAACAGCCATTACAGACAAGGAAGAAGTCTATCTCAAACATTTTTACGATTCGATTGCACCCATTCTTCAAGGTTTGATTCCCAATGAAACTATCAAACTTCTTGATATTGGAGCTGGAGCGGGATTTCCTAGTCTACCAATGAAAATACTCTATCCTCAGTTAGATGTGACTATCATTGATTCACTCAATAAGCGCATTAACTTCCTCCAACTCTTGGCTCAAGAACTGGATTTGCACGATGTCCATTTCTACCATGGACGTGCAGAAGACTTTGCCCAAGACAAGAACTTCCGTGCTCAATATGATTTTGTAACGGCTCGTGCGGTTGCCCGCATGCAGGTTTTGTCTGAATTGACTATTCCCTACCTTAAGGTTAGCGGAAAACTATTGGCACTCAAGGCCAGCAATGCGCCTGAGGAGTTATTAGAAGCTAAGAATGCCCTCAACCTCCTTTTTAGTAAGGTCGAAGACAATCTCAGCTACGCCTTACCTAATGGAGATCCGCGTTATATCACAGTGGTGGAAAAGAAAAAAGAAACGCCAAATAAATATCCACGTAAGGCTGGCATGCCCAACAAACGCCCGCTTTAAACTTTTTAGTAAAAAAATATTTACAAAGTTTGTAATTTTTGCTATACTATCACAAGCAAAGGTTTTTAATGTCATCCCGTGAGGTGACGAAGACGCAGAAATATTTAAAACTCTTTAAAGTCTAGATTTTAAAGAAGTCTTACTCTGAGGGCCTATTGCTGTAAAATAATGGGCTCTTTTTTGATGCCCAAAAGTGAGGTTTATATGAAACAAGAATCAACTGTTGATTTGTTACTAGACGTTGACCAACGTCCTTCAGCTGGCAAAGGAATTCTCCTTAGTTTCCAACACGTTTTCGCCATGTTCGGTGCGACCATCTTGGTACCATTGATTTTGGGAATGCCTGTATCTGTTGCCCTTTTTGCTTCAGGTGTTGGAACACTCATCTACATGATTTCAACTGGTTTTAAAGTTCCAGTTTATCTAGGTTCTTCATTTGCCTTTATCACAGCTATGTCGCTAGCTATGAAGGAACTAGGAGGGGATGTATCAGCTGCACAAACAGGGGTTATCCTTACAGGTTTTATCTATGTCCTTGTGGCTGCAAGTGTTCGTTTTGCGGGTACAAAATGGATTGATAAACTCTTACCACCAATCATCATCGGACCTATGATCATCGTTATCGGTCTTGGACTTGCAGGTTCAGCTGTTACCAATGCGGGGCTTGTAGCTGATGGAAATTGGAAAAATGCTCTTGTAGCAGTTGTTACTTTCTTGATTGCTGCATTTATCAATACAAAAGGAAAAGGCTTCCTACGAATCATTCCATTCCTCTTTGCCATCATCGGTGGTTACCTCTTCGCGCTAACTCTTGGCTTAGTTGACTTTACACCAGTTCTTAAAGCTAACTGGTTTGAAATTCCTGGTTTCTACTTGCCATTTAGCACAAGTGGTGCCTTTAAAGAATACAATCTTTACTTTGGTCCAGAAACCATCGCTATCTTGCCAATCGCGATCGTAACCATTTCTGAACATATCGGAGACCATACTGTTTTAGGTCAAATATGTGGCCGTCAATTCTTGAAAGAACCAGGTCTTCATCGTACTCTTCTTGGTGACGGTATTGCAACTTCTGTTTCTGCCTTCCTTGGTGGACCAGCCAATACAACTTATGGAGAAAATACAGGAGTTATCGGTATGACTCGTATCGCTTCTGTCTCAGTTATCCGTAACGCTGCCTTTATCGCAATTGCCCTTAGCTTCCTTGGTAAATTCACTGCCTTGATTTCAACTATTCCAAACGCTGTACTTGGTGGTATGTCAATCCTTCTCTATGGGGTTATCGCCAGCAACGGTTTGAAAGTCTTGATCAAAGAACGTGTTGATTTCGCTCAAATGCGTAACCTAATCATCGCAAGTGCTATGTTGGTCCTTGGACTTGGAGGAGCTATCCTTAAACTTGGTCCAGTTACACTTTCAGGTACTGCCCTATCAGCCATGACAGGAATCATCTTGAACTTGATCTTGCCATACGAAAATAAAGACTAAGAGTTTAAACATATCAAAAAACGAGCATTTCCAATTACGGAAGTGCTCATTTTTCTTCTTTCTAAAAAAGGAAAGCCCTTCGCCTTCCTTTGTATTACTTACGTTTCTTCTTCGCTTTTTTCATTTTATTCGCCATGCGTTTCATGGACTGTTTCATGGCAAATTCACCGATTTTACCTTTGAGTCCGCCACCAAACATCTGGCTCATATCTGGCATTCCTGCTCCTCCGAGAGCTGACAGGTCAGGCATACCGCCTTGTCCCATCATTCCTTCAAGGGCAGACATATCCATTCCTCCCATATTTGGCATATTTTTAGGAAGGTTGTTTGGATTGATTCCCATCTGCTTCATCATCTTGTTCATATCACCAGACATAACACCCTGCATGAGTTGTTTAGCTTGGTTAAAGTCTTTGATGAATTTATTGACTTCGACAAATGTATTTCCAGAACCAGCTGCGATACGACGGCGACGGCTAGGATTTAACAAATCTGGATTTTCACGTTCTTCAGGTGTCATGGAAGATACAATAGCACGTTTGCGAGCAATCTGGCGCTCATCCACTTTCATGTTTTGAAGGGCTGGATTGTTGGCCATACCTGGAATCATCTTGAGCAAGTCTTCCATTGGCCCCATGTTTTGCACCTGATCCAACTGATCAATGAAATCATTAAAATCAAAGGTGTTTTCACGCATCTTCTCAGCCATTTCAAGGGCTTTTTGCTCATCGTATTCCTGAGAAGCTTTCTCAATTAAGGTCAGCATATCCCCCATGCCAAGGATACGGCTAGACATACGGTCTGGGTGGAAGATTTCAATGTCCGTAATCTTTTCACCCGTACCAGTGAACTTGATTGGTTTTCCAGTAATGTGACGAACAGATAGAGCCGCACCACCACGAGTATCCCCATCAATCTTGGTAAGAATAACACCAGTCACTTCCAGCTGAGCATTAAACTCACGCGCAACATTTGCCGCTTCTTGACCAATCATGGCATCAATGACGAGCAAAATTTCATTTGGTTGAGCCAATGCTTTCACGTCACGAAGCTCATTCATCAAAAGCTCATCAATCTGCAAACGACCTGCTGTATCAATCAAGACATAGTCATTATGATTGGCTTGGGCTTGCTCCAAACCTTGACGAACAATCTCAACAGCTGGTACTTCTGTTCCAAGTGCAAATACAGGCACATCGATTTGTTGACCCAGAGTTTTCAACTGGTCGATTGCAGCTGGACGGTAAATATCCGCTGCAATCATCAAAGGACGGGCATTTTCTTCCTTCTTGAGTTTGTTGGCCAATTTACCTGCAAAGGTTGTTTTACCAGCCCCCTGCAAACCAACCATCATGATGATTGTAGGAATCTTAGGTGACTTGATAATCTCCGCTGTATCAGAACCTAAAACAGCTGTTAGTTCCTCATCTACAATTTTAATAATCTGTTGCGCAGGATTAAGGGTATCAATGACCTCATGCCCGACTGCACGCTCACGAACTTTCTTAATAAAGTCCTTTACAACAGGCAAGGCAACGTCAGCTTCAAGCAAGGCCAAGCGAATCTCTTTAGTTGCCTCTTGAACATCAGATTCAGAGATTTTTCCTTTTTTACGTAGATTTTTAAAGACGTTCTGCAAACGTTCTGTTAAACTTTCAAATGCCATTTTTCTTCCTCTTATTCTCTATTATCAATGCTTGTTAAAATTTCTATCTGCTCCTGCAGAAAGTCATCCTTGGGATAGCGCTCCAAAATCTGATCAAAAATCTGACTACGGACAATGTAGTCCGAGTACATGTGCAATTTCATCTCATAATCTTCCAGAATCTTTTCTGTCCGCTTGATATTGTCGTAAACAGCCTGACGACTGACACCGAACTCTTCAGCGATCTCAGCAAGACTGTAATCATCAGCGTAGTAAAGCTCTATATAATTCATTTGCTTATCTGTCAAAAGCGCCGCATAAAATTCAAAGAGCGCGTTCATACGATTGGTTTTTTCAATTTCCATAACTTTTATTATACCAAAAATTAGCCTAATCTACCACATTAGCGGACTAATCCGAGAAGATAGCCAGGTAAATTTGAAAAAGACATGAGACTAGCCCCAAGTAATTTCCAATTGATAGCTGGCGAAGGGCTGTCCCTCTTGATTTTGTAGTTGATAGTCTAAATGAATCTTTTGACCATCCACTTGATAGCGACTGGTTTGGATGATAAACTCCTGCATGCCCATAGGTGTCGGAATATAGGCTAAACTATCACTATCCTTTAGAAAACGCATAATGGTCTTGGGATTGGAAAAACGACTCATCACAAGTTCTTGACCATGAAATTTAATAACCACTTTTTCCTTTTCCTCATTATAGAAAAGCAGGTAGCTATAATCTCCCCTTTCATGCACTTCCATATCATAAAGCTGGTCAATCACTTCCAACTGCTCATCAAACTGAATCGTATTTCGCATCCGAATCTTCACATCAAGTCCTCTTTCTTGTCCCTTATCCTACTATTTTACCAAAAAGAGCAGGATTTTGCTATAATGGTCATATGAACGAAAAAGTATTCCGTGACCCAGTTCACAACTACATCCATGTCAATAATCAAATCATCTATGACTTGATCAATACAAAAGAATTTCAACGCTTGCGCCGTATCAAGCAACTGGGAACTTCCAGTTATACCTTCCATGGTGGAGAACATAGTCGCTTCTCTCACTGTCTAGGAGTCTATGAAATTGCACGACGCATCACGGAGATTTTCGAAGAAAAATATCCAGAAGAATGGAATCCTGCTGAGTCTCTCTTGACCATGACAGCTGCTCTCCTACATGATCTTGGGCATGGTGCCTACTCCCATACTTTTGAACATCTCTTTGATACAGACCATGAAGCTATCACTCAGGAGATAATCCAAAGTCCAGAAACAGAGATCCACCAAGTCCTGCTACAAGTAGCTCCAGATTTTCCAGAAAAGGTAGCCAGTGTCATTGATCATACCTATCCAAACAAGCAGGTTGTGCAACTCATTTCTAGTCAGATTGATGCAGACCGCATGGACTATCTCTTGCGCGACTCCTATTTTACAGGAGCATCCTATGGGGAATTTGACCTGACTCGAATCCTCCGAGTCATTCGTCCTGTCGAAAATGGCATTGCCTTTCAGCGCAATGGCATGCATGCCATCGAAGACTACGTCCTCAGTCGCTACCAGATGTATATGCAGGTCTATTTCCACCCAGCAACACGCGCCATGGAAGTTCTCCTGCAGAATCTCCTCAAACGGGCTAAGGAACTTTATCCAGAAGATAAGGATTTCTTTACACGAACTTCTCCACATCTCCTGCCTTTCTTTGAAAAAAATGTGACCTTGTCTGACTATCTGGCTCTGGATGATGGTGTGATGAATACCTACTTCCAGCTCTGGATGACCAGTCCTGACAAGATTCTGGCAGACTTGTCGCAACGCTTTGTCAACCGCAAGGTCTTTAAATCCATTACCTTTTCACAAGAAGACCAAAACCAACTCGCTAGCATGAGAAAATTGGTTGAAGACATCGGCTTTGATCCCGACTACTACACTGCTATTCATAAGAACTTTGACCTCCCTTATGATATCTATCGTCCCGAATCTGAAAATCCACGAACCCAGATTGAGATTTTACAGAAAAATGGAGAACTGGCCGAACTCTCTAGCCTGTCTCCTATCGTCCAATCCCTTGCTGGCAGTCGCCACGGAGATAATCGTTTTTATTTCCCAAAAGAAATGTTGGATCAAAACAGCATCTTCGCAAGCATTACCCAGCAATTTTTACATTTAATTGGGAACGATCATTTTACCCCAAATAAAAACTAGAAGAGGAAATTTATGAGTATTAAACTAATTGCCGTCGATATCGACGGAACCCTAGTCAACAGCCAAAAGGAAATCACACCTGAAGTTTTTTCTGCCATCCAAGACGCCAAAGAAGCTGGTGTCAAAGTCGTCATTGCAACTGGCCGCCCTATCGCAGGTGTTGCCAAACTTCTGGACAACTTGCAGTTGAGAGACGAGGGTGACTATGTCGTCACCTTCAACGGTGCCCTTGTCCAAGAAACTGCTACTGGCCATGAGATTATCAGCGAATCCTTGACCTATGAGGATTATCTAGATATGGAATTTCTCAGCCGCAAACTTGGTGTCCACATGCACGCTATTACCAAGGATGGTATCTACACGGCCAATCGCAATATCGGAAAATATACAGTGCACGAATCAACCCTCGTCAGCATGCCTATCTTCTACCGTACGCCTGAAGAAATGGCTGACAAAGAAATTGTCAAATGTATGTTCATCGATGAGCCTGAGATTCTCGATGCTGCGATTGAAAAAATCCCAGCAGAATTTTACGAACGCTACTCCATCAACAAATCTGCTCCTTTCTACCTCGAACTCCTTAAAAAGAATGTGGATAAAGGGTCAGCTATTACTCACTTAGCAGAAAAACTCGGATTGACCACGGATGAAACCATGGCAATCGGAGACGAAGAAAATGACCGTGCCATGCTAGAAGTCGTTGGCAACCCCGTTGTCATGGAAAATGGAAATCCAGAAATCAAAAAAATCGCCAAATACATCACTAAATCTAACGATGAATCCGGCGTTGCCCATGCCATCCGAACATGGGTATTGTAAAAGTATCATTTTTCAATAAGAATTGATTAGCAATAAAATCCAATGAATTTTTTTAGCAAACTATTTAATTTAAAACAAAATAATCATAATAGAGACACAAATTCTGATTGTAACAATTTTTACCTAAACAAATTAGAGTGCGGCCTTACTCCTGGGCAACTCATACTCATAGATTGGACTCAAAAAACAGGGAGAAATTATAATTTCCCAAGATATTTTAAATACTCTCTTCAAATTGACCCTGAATCTACACACAATCAATTATACAAATTAGGATACTTCACTAAAAATAAGACTTTATCATATCTTAAAGTAGTAGAATTAAAAACTATATTATCTAAACATAATTTACCTACTTCTGGAAAAAAAGCAGAATTAATTACAAGAATAATTAATAATATCAACGTTGACAAATTAGATATTCCGTTCGAATTTAAACTAACAAAAGAAGCACAAAATCTTATTATCGAACATAGTGACTATATCAAAGCATACTATGATAAAGACATAACTATGGAAGATTATTGTAAAGAAAAAAATAATATCTCTTTTAAAGCAACTTTTGGTGATATAAAATGGAGTCTTTTAAATAAACAAGCTCATAGGAATACTGTATCAGGAGATTTTGGATGTTTATCTAACACACGAAAGGCTCAAGGAAGACATTTGGAACAAGAAGGTAATATTAAACATTCTTTAATATATTACATAGAATCTTTGATAATTACTAGTTCAGGATTAGAAAACAATTTTTCAGCCACTGATTATCCAGTATATTATCCCGATTCGATACCTGACTACTCGCTAAAACATATTCAAACATTAATGGAATCATTATCTGATGACGATTATGATTTTGCTTTTGATGAAGCATTATTTCGCTTCTCAATTTTGAATGCAAATCATTTTTTATCTAAAGAAGATATTGACTATTTAAGAGTTAATTTACCTTGTTCTACTGCTGAAGAAATAAACAATTACTTAAAGAAATATGAATGTTATAGTCCTTTAAATAATTTAGAACTTGACGATGTTGAATAAATTGATTATACAAACATTTATATACTCGATATAGTCTCAATTTTATTTGATGATTGCCCAAATTTTTCAATAATAAAACGCATAATATTATGGAGACAAAAAAATCCCCTATATTATGCGTTCTTTTAATATCAAAGACTTTTTGACAAACTTCTTTGATATCTAATTACTGCCCCCTGCAGGAATCGAACCTGCAACTACTCCTTAGGAGGGAGTTGTTATATCCATTGAACTAAGGGAGCTAGATAAAAACTCTGCTGAAGAAGCAGAGTTTTTTAGTCGAATTAACGACGGATTTCTTTGATACGAGCTGCTTTACCTTGAAGAGCACGCAAGTAGTACAATTTCGCACGACGTACTTTACCGTAACGAACAACTTCGATCTTTTCAACACGTGGAGTGTGGATTGGGAAGATACGCTCAACACCTACACCGTTAGAGATTTTACGAACTGTGTAGTTTTCTGAGATGCCAGCACCTTTACGTGCGATAACAACACCTTCAAAAATCTGGATACGTTCACGGTTACCTTCGACAACTTTCGCGTGTACACGAACAGTGTCACCAGGACGGAATGATGGGATATCTGTACGAAGTTGACCTTCAGTCAAGCTTTGGATTAATGGATTCATTTTATTCTCCTATCTTTGTCAATCTTGAGGAATCTTCCTCAGCGGATAAACTGTATTTTTGTGCGTCCATTACACACAAGATACAGTTTACCAAATTTCCACAAAAAAGTAAAGAAATTTATAGCAGAATTCCTAAAAAAATCGCAATCAAACCACCTAGGTAGGTCAAAGTCAGGTAAACGTAAAAAACCTTCTTATCGCTTAACAGTCTTTGAAGTTCATCATTCAAGGTCGAAAAAGTCGTTAACCCGCCACAAAATCCTGTTGCTAGAATAGCATAGACTTCCTTAGACTCCACATGATTGTAGAATAATCCAATTAAAAAACAACCCAAAAGATTGGCTATGAGCGTTCCGAGTGGTAATTTAGAAGCTTGATTATAGCGGGAAAAGAAATACCGTACGAGCGCTCCAAGACCACAAGCAATTGCAAGATAGACGATTACCATTTCTTCCTCCCTAGAAAATAAGCCAAAAGTAGACCTCCAGCAATACTCAAAAGCAAATACATAACCAAACTAAGATAACGCCCTGTATCAAGTAATTTTACAGCATCAAGCATTAGACTAGAAAAGGTTGTCAAACCACCACAAAAACCTGTACCCAATGCTAAAATAACACCTTTACTTGTCCCCTTATAGACCAGGTAGCCTTTTACCAAATAAACCAAGCAGAAAATGCCCAGATAGTTGACAAAGAGAGTTCCCCAAGGAAAGTCTGGACTGGCTGGTAACCAAGTGGAAACTAGATAGCGGACCAATCCGCCCACCATAGCAGCTAGAAAAATTCCTAGCGGATAAAATTGTTCTTTTTTCATTTTATGTTTTGATCCTGATAATCACGCGAACGTTTGAGTATGTCCGAAAATGTTGCGACAATAGTCTCCTGATAGCGCTTGTCCTCTACACGACTTCTAACCTTTTCAAAAATAACTTCTTCTCTCTTAGTATCTAAAATCGGTTTTCCTGAGGCTTTCTTATAGGCAACTACCCCCTCAACCAAATGCATTCGTTCTTCTAAGATCTTGACGATTTGGTCGTCGATTTGATCAATTTCTTGACGAATAATATCTAAATCCATACAGTCTCCTTCTTTATTTGAATTATTGTATCAAAAAGTCAGTAAATAGGCTAGTAAAATCCCAAGTCACGATAAGAAAAATGCACTGATTGATTACATCAGCGCACTTTTATGCTTATCCTACTTTAGCAGCCAATTCTTCTGCGAATTGTTCCAAGCGTTCAATATCTTCTTCCTCGGCAGATAGGTCAACTTTGACACATTCTGAACCTTTTTCTGCTCCTGTTGACACAAAGACACGATCAAAGTCATCAACAGCCTTACAGAATTCATCGTAGAAGGTATCTCCTGAGCCGACCACTCCATAGATTTTGCCATTCAAATTGAGATCAGCTAGGTCTTCGTAGAAGTCCATCATCTCATCTGGCAATTCTCCATCACCATAAGTATAGGTCGCAACGATAGCGATGTCTGCTTCCAAGAAGTCTGAAGCGTCAACAGTTGTACATTCATCAACATCGACATCCAAGCCCAAGTCACGTAATTTGTCTGCTACAATATCTGCAATCTCTTCGGTATTACCGGTCATACTGGCAAATACAATTTTTGCTAATGCCATATCGTCCTCCTCAATTTATCTTTCTCCATTATATCACATCTTTTTCATTTTAAAAATAAAAATTCTTGTGCTACAATGAAATGAGAAAGAATTGAGGTTATTTATGAACATTTGCCATCAAATTTTAGAAAAAATCAAAGAATACGACACGATTATCATTCACCGCCATATGAAACCAGACCCTGATGCCTTGGGAAGTCAGGTGGGGTTGAAAGCCTTACTGGAACATCATTTCCCAGAAAAAACCATCAAAGCCGTTGGTTTTAATGAACCAACTCTTACTTGGATGGCTGAAATGGATTCTGTCGAAGATAGTGCCTACCAAGGAGCCCTTGTCATCGTCTGTGATACGGCTAACACTGCACGAATCGATGATAAGCGCTATAGTCAAGGTGATTTTCTCATTAAGATTGACCACCATCCAAATGATGATGTATATGGTGATCTATCTTGGGTAGACACTAGTTCAAGCAGCGCTAGCGAGATGATTACCCTATTGGCCCAAACAACCCAACTGGCCTTGTCAGATCGCGCTGCTGAGTTGCTCTTTGCAGGAATCGTTGGTGATACAGGTCGCTTCCTTTATCCTTCTACGACTGCACGTACCCTCCGCCTGGCTGCTTATTTGAGAGAACATAACTTTGACTTTGCGGCTCTCACTCGTAAAATGGACACTATGAGTTACAAAATTGCTAAACTTCAAGGCTACATCTACGACCATCTGGAAGTAGATGAAAATGGTGCTGCTCGCGTTATCCTGAGTCAGGAAATCTTAAAACGATTCAATGTCACCGATGCTGAAACTGCAGCCATTGTCGGTGCACCTGGACGCATTGACAGTGTCAACCTCTGGGGAATTTTTGTGGAGCAGGCTGATGGTCACTACCGTGTTCGCTTACGCAGTAAAATCCATCCTATCAATGAAATTGCCAAGGAACATGATGGTGGAGGCCACCCTCTAGCAAGTGGTGCTAATTCCTATAGCCTAGAGGAAAACGAAATCATCTACCAAAAATTAAAAAACTTGCTTAAAAACTGATAAAATACTTGCCAAACTTTTCAGAATCTGATAGACTAGTATGGTAACAATCTATGGCTCGCAAAGAGACCATGGCAGAAAGGAAATATTGCAAAATGAAAAAAGATATCCATCCAGAATATCGCCCAGTTGTCTTCATGGACACAACTACTGGTTACCAATTCCTTAGCGGTTCAACAAAACGCTCTAACGAAACAGTTGAGTTCGAAGGCGAAACTTACCCATTGATCCGTGTGGAAATTTCATCAGACTCACACCCATTCTACACTGGACGTCAAAAGTTCACTCAAGCAGATGGACGCGTGGATCGTTTCAACAAAAAATACGGTCTCAAATAATGATAAAAAGAACAGTTTCAGCTGTTCTTTTTTTGTTACATGACTATTGATCCAAAGTATTCAGTATGCTATTAGGTACTTTTTTTGTTTTACAATTTTATAAAGTTTATTAAATCACAAATTTTAAGGCCACACAAATTACGTGATTTAATATAAAATTTAAAAATCTGAATTGTTTTTAAAATTTTTA
Organism: Streptococcus sp. 959; assembly: GCF_013277075.1. Taxonomy (GTDB): domain Bacteria; phylum Bacillota; class Bacilli; order Lactobacillales; family Streptococcaceae; genus Streptococcus; species Streptococcus pseudopneumoniae_C. The sequence goes on along the minus strand of NZ_VMMF01000003.1, from coordinate 3,229 downwards.
TACTCTCTAAAAACACCTCTATAATACATACTCAGACCTAATATAGCAATAAATTTATGAATAATAGTATTTGATTCGAATAAAATGTTAATGGATATCCCAATCATTATAAAACTAATTGCAATTATTAAACGCTGCTTCATCTGTACCTCAACTTTCTATTTCGTAGAAAAAAAATTCAGTTCCTATCCAAAAGCCTATAATAGCTCCACAATATCCCCTTAAAGAAACAATCCCTTCTCAAAGCATTAGAGTTCACCTTCAATGCTTGATATCATTACTTCATGCATTACATCAAATCGTTTCACCATTTTATTCATCACGAATATTTCCTTACATTTATATTAATTTTTATCTTGTTACAAACTTGGTAAGTTTTTCTGCTCATTTTTCCTTATCTCGTTATACCAAAAGATATTAATCCTTGAGCTAGATTTTTACTCAATTCTCCATATGTGGCAATTTCTTTATAAAATGTCGCAACCTTTGGGCTCATTGATTTGTGACTATGAATCCCACTAACAGCCTGCTGACGAAGAGCTTCTGCCAACCCCATGACAACTCTCTGCTCATTTTTTGTATTCTCTAATAGAGTTTTATAACGTAATAAAATATCTCGTTCATTTTTATGAATATCTGTATCTAAAATCAAATTATAAACCTTATTGAGAATTTCTTCTGTTCTCTTATCCATAAATTATCCTCTATAACCTGAAAGACAATAGCTCCTACCCAATGAAGATATCCAACCATTAACCATGACATATTTAGTTGACTCAAAATCACACTTAGTTACAATATCTCCATTCTCAATTTGGAAATTAACAGATGAAACATTGTCCAAACATGTAATGACGCGAAAAAGTATCGTCAACAAAACCTTATAAAGTTCCCTTTTGGTTCATTCCTTTTAAACCTATACAAATCAATAGTAGAGTTGCTATGATATCAACAATATCTTGTGACTTTAGTAAAGACAAGACTCCTATAGAAATAATATAAAATATACTAATTATTTTTCTCATTATTTACAAAAACTTTCTGCCGCTAGCCCGCCTGTTGAAATCGCAAATGTAACACTAACAGGATCAGCGTAGAAAAAGCCTATTTCAGTCGTACCTACCCTACCTGAAATACATGCCAAATCATTTTTACCAAAAAGTATTTACATGCTCCTAACTCCACTTATCTTCAAATTTAAATAGACACATTATCGGAGTTATTAATAAGAAAAAATCTAACCAATTTAGATAGTTTATAATATACGATATAATACCAGCCAAAACGAAAAGATACAAAGCTGTACGATATCCTCTCTTTGGGTTTTTATCAGCCTTGGTGTTAAAAATAATGTACACACAACAAATCGCAATGAGTATAAGCTGAATCATAGTTTCATTTAACATATTAGCACCTCTTCTTTTTTTAAAACTATTTTGAATGAGTTGTTTTTGCTTCCACGATGAGTAGATCCTGTATAATAGATGATTTTATGAGATCATAGCCTTGACAAGTTCATTATAGCAGGAAAGAAGAAATTTTTACCTCAAAGTCTTTAAATGTACTTTTTTCATCACGAAACGTATTTTTTCATGATTTGTAACCTTTCAAGATTAAAAATAAGCCATTTTAAAATTTGTTCCACAAATAGCTGCTAGATATTGTGAAGTCGTCACTCTAGCTTTTTGGCCCAGTTTTATTATTATAACTATTTCCTAGCTCATTTGTAGGAACTAGCTAAAAAATAATGAATATAAAGTCATAACAAAAGAGTCCCCCTTAAAATATTCTATAGAATATTTTAAGAGGGACTCTTTTAAAGTTCTATTTCCAAGATCTGTGTAAAGGAATAATCTTTACTTGTAGTTTTCAAACATACATTTGGATAAGATTTTAAGATTCTTCGAACATTGGCCAATCCTATACCCCGTCCTACTCCTTTTGAAGAATTGTCATGCTTGAATATATCTCTCAGTTCGATCTCTCTTTCTAAAGTAGAATTTTTAACAATCATGACTAATTTATTCCATTCTCTATCTTCAAGGAAACAAACTGCTATTCCTCCCTCTGCTGCGGACTCTATAGCATTATCTAACAAGATAGAAGTAATTGTTAAGAAGTCAATTTGTTCCATATTTTTTATAGAGAACTGTTCACTAATCTCCAGGGAAACTGGAACAGATAAGTTTTGGGCCTCAGATAACTTAGATAATAGTAAACTCTTTAGCGCCAAATCATTGATATTTCTTAGTTGTGCTACGTCAAAACGCTTACCTTTTAATTTTTCACCAGAATTTTTTAAAACACTATCATAAACTTGAGAAACTAGATTAATATCTTTTTGATCTATACCTATTTTTAAGCTGGACAAAATATTAGCATAATCATGTCTAAAGCTTCTAATTTCTTGATACAACCCTTCAACTTGTTGACTATAATTACTAAGATTTTGCAATTGAATTTCTTTTTGTAAAACGACTTTCTCCTGTAATTCTTGAAGTAATTTTCTATCCAAGAGATTAACAAAACAAATAAACAATAAAAAGTAAACTGCTGTCAATAATTCTTTATAATCCAACATTCTATCCCAACTTATTTTATCACTGTAGTTTATATAAGATGGTAAGATAAAATAAGCTAGCATTAAAGTATCTGCAGTAATTAAAATAAATTTTGTCTTTCTATCCAAGTTCTTTATTTTTAAATGACTAAAATTATATCGAAAGAGACTAATAAGAAAAAACACAATAATTTCAGCTAATAAAGAGAAAATCATTGTTCCTAGATTAGTTTCATATAGTCTATACAATATTGGAATCTTAGAAATTATAAAGTAACCTAAAAAATTTCTGATGACATCCCAAAATCCAAGTGGAAATAATGAGTAAAAAAGTAATAAAGAAACCTTACTTCTTAATTTACTAATAGACAAAGTATATAGGATAAAAAAGGTAGGATAAAGCAATAATGACCCAAGAAAGTAAAATCCAGTTGATTTAAATAAAACAATAAATAGGAATGATAAAAGATGGAACAGAATAATGGAGATTACTACTTTTTTTAGATTTAATTTCTCACCTACAACCTTAGTATGGATACATAACAATAGAAAAACACCTATAATATTTAGAAAAAATATCATCTAAATCTCCTTAGTCATGAAGTCTTTCGATAGCTTTCATAAGTGGACGAATTTTTAATCTAGAGACAATACAAGAGGACCCGTTCT
>NZ_VMMF01000029.1:0-1415 GCF_013277075.1 Streptococcus sp. 959 | reverse complement strand
GGCTCTATAATATTTGTAGTGGGTAAATCCCCTATGGATATTATGGAACCTATTTTGTTGTAGAAAAAAAGTTCCATATGACCTATAATGAAAAGCGACTAAACAACTCATTAGAAAGATTCATATGGAACAATTACATTTTATCACAAAACTACTCGATATCAAAGACCCTAATATCCAAATTATAGATGTCATTAATAGAGATACACACAAGGAAATCATCGCTAAACTGGATTATGAGGCTCCATCTTGTCCTGATTGCGGAAGTCAAATGAAAAAATATGACTTTCAAAAACCGTCTAAGGTTCCTTACTTTGAAACTACTGGTATGCCTACTAGAATCCTCCTTAGAAAACGTCGATTCAAGTGCTATCATTGCTCTAAAATGATGGTCGCTGAGACTTCTCTCGTCAAGAAGAATCACCAAATCCCTCGTATCATCAACCAAAAGATTGCCCAGAAGCTAATTGAAAAGACTTCTATGACCGATATTGCTCATCAGCTGGCCATTTCAACTTCAACTGTCATTCGCAAGCTCAATGACTTCCGTTTTAAGCATGATTTTTCTCGTCTGCCTAAGATTATGTCCTGGGACGAATATGCCTTTACAAAGGGAAAAATGAGTTTCATTGCGCAAGATTTTGACAATCTCAATATCATCACTGTTCTTGAAGGTAGAACACAAGCTATCATAAGAAATCATTTTCTGCGCTACAATCGCGCTGTTCGTTGTCAGGTAAAAATCATTACTATGGATATGTTTAGCCCTTACTATGACTTGGCTAAACAGCTTTTTCCGTGTGCTAAAATCGTTCTTGATCGCTTTCACATTGTTCAACACTTAAGTCGTGCTATGAGTCGTGTGCGTGTTCAAATCATAAATCAGTTTGAGCGAAAATCCCATGAATACAAGGCTATCAAGCGCTACTGGAAGCTCATTCAACAGGATAGTCGTAAACTCAGCGATAAACGTTTTTATCGCCCTACTTTTCGCATGCACTTAACCAATAAAGAGATTCTAGACAAGCTTTTAAGCTATTCAGAAAACTTGAAACACCACTATCATCTCTATCAACTCTTGATTTTTCACTTTCAGAATAAGGAACCAGAGAAATTTTTCGGACTCATTGAGGACAATCTTAAGCTGGTTCATCCTCTTTTTCAGACTGTCTTTAAGACCTTTCTAAAGGACAAAGAGAAAATCGTCAATGCCCTTCAGTTACCCTATTCCAACGCAAAATTGGAAGCGACGAATAATCTCATCAAACTTATCAAACGCAATGCCTTTGGTTTTCGGAACTTTGAAAACTTCAAAAAACGGATTTTTATCGCTCTGAACATCAAAAAAGAAAGGACGAAATTTGTCCTTTCTCGAGCTTAGCTTTTCTTCAACCCACTACAGTTGACAAAGAGCC
>NZ_VMMF01000028.1:0-22458 GCF_013277075.1 Streptococcus sp. 959 | reverse complement strand
GGAAGTTTTTCCCCTGCTGCAAACAAGACGTCTACAACGGGACCGATAACCTGAGCAATTTTACCTGAACTCATCTCCTTCTCCTATTCTATATAAGATACTGTCGGTTCCTAGCTCAACTAGGTCCTAATACTCTTCGAAAATCTCTTCAAACCACGTCAGCGTCGCCTTACTGTACTTAAGTACAGCTTGCGGCTAGCTTCCTAGTTTGCTCTTTGATTTTCATTGAATATTATTCAGCCAATGCTCCCATTGGGTCCCATGGTGCAAGTACGATTGGTTCTGCTTCATAGGCAGCTTGCTCTTCGGTTGTTAACAATTCCTTACGGACAACGATTTGATATGTGTATTCGTCCATCCAAGCGTCTGAGGCAACAAAATAACCATCTGTACCGACCTTGTCTCCCCATGAGTTTTCAACCTTCCACTTGGTTGACTTCCCATTTTCGTCCAAATCAACACCTGTCAAGACCATAGCGTGGGTCATTAAGCTTTCGCTGTAGTCCAAACGTCCAGCCTTGTCTTGAGTGAGTTTAATGTCCATGCTTGATTCAAAGTCATAAACATCTGTCGCAAGGATTCCAGCTTTGCGGTTGCTGAGCTGGCCGACATCAGAACCAAACCAAACAGTCTCACCTGTTTGCATTTGAGCAATCGCCAATTCTTTCAAGCGCTCCATCGGTACGTTGATGTAGCGAACTGCACGGCTACCAACCACATTTCCTAACATCTCAACTGTGTAAGATTGGCCGTAAGGCTTGTCAGCAGTTGGGGCGTTGATAACAGAAACGTAATCTTCTAGAGGAAGATTGACATATTTCTTATAGAATTCCTGTGGTGTAATACCCTTTTCGCTTTGGTAGTTGTTATCCTTATCACGATAAGCAAAGTCAAATTTACGTGGTGGAAGCCCCAAAGACATAGCAAGGAAGTTAAAGATTTCTTGCAAGAGGTCTTCTTTCTTAGCTTGGACAGTCGCTTGATCTGCACCAGAAGCAAGCAAGTCACGCAAGATTTGAGCATCTTGGCGAAGCAACTTGTTAAGGATTGCATTTAACTCACGGCTACTGCTAGATGAAACTGACTCAGGATAAACAGACTTGGGAACAACACCGTATTTTTCAAAGAGAGAAACGACCATATCCCATTGACCACCGTCTTGTTGAGGTGTTTGAAGTAGGAATTTAACCTTACGGCTCGTCAAGTCTTGGTCTGCAGTCGCAATGACTTGCTCCAAGAACCAGTTTGATTTCTCATACTTGTCCCAGAAGAAAGTATGTGCCTGTGACAACTCAAAGTTTTCCAGTTTGTATTGAGAGATGAGTTTGTGGCGGAAGGTGTTAAGAGCTGCAAACATCCAGCAACGACCAGACGCTTTCTGGTTAGTAACCTTGTCCTTGGTCAAATCCAATGAGAAAACAGGTGTATTGTCTACATGGCTTTGGCGACGTTCTAGGGCTGCAAAAATTCCGTTGTGGCTGGCAGCATTTTCAATCGCTTGGTATTTTACATTTGCTTCATAGTTGGCAAATAATTTATCAGTAAATGATTCTTGAATCGCGTTCATAGATTCCTCCTTTTATTCTACAGTCTATTATAACTCTTTTCACAAAGTAAGCAACTGAAAAACATAAAAGGCAAGGATATTCTTCCTCACCTTTTCGAATATAAATCAAATTAAGCAATATTCGCAAGGAGAGCTTCTAACTCTTCCTTGGTCAAACGACGCCATTCTCCTCGTTCTAAGTTCTCATCCAAGATTAAAGTTCCCATAGTCAAACGTTGCAAGTCTACTACTTCCTTGCCACAGTAGCCCACCATACGCTTGATCTGATGAAACTTCCCTTCTGCAATGGTCACACGGATTTGACTCTGATTCTTTTCTGCATCTGTGGAAAGAATCTCCAGTCTAGCGGACTGACAGGTAAAGTCTTTGAGCGGAATACCCTCAGCAAATATCTCCACATCTTCTTGAGTCATCACTCCCTTGACCAGAGCCAGATAGGTCTTATCCACATGGCGCTTGGGGGAAAGAAGAGCATGTGCAAGCTGACCATCATTGGTCAAGAGCAAAAGACCATGCGTGTCAATATCCAAGCGTCCTACTGGGAAAACTTCCTTGGTCCGAGCAATATCATCCAGCAAGTCCAACACGGTTCTGTGCTTGGGATCCTCAGTCGCTGAAATAACTCCTTGGGGCTTGTTCATCATATAGTAAACAAACTCCTCGTACTCCAGCACTTGCCCATCAAAGCGAATCTCATCTCTTTCTTCATCAATCTGCAATTTAGCTGATTTTTCTTTTTTACCATTTACCGTCACACGCCCAGCCTTGAGCAAGTTTTTGACCTCTGTCCGACTCCCTACAGCGCAGGCAACTAAAAATTTATCTAATCTCATAGAACTATTATATCATACTCAAAAGGGGGCTGGCTCAATGACCAACCTCCTTTTCGTTTCATACTCTTCAAAAATCTCTTCAAACCGCGTCAAAGTAGCCTTGCCGTAGGTATATGTAACTGACTTCGTCAGTTCTATCCACAACCTCAAAACAGTGTTTTGAGCTGACTTCGTCAGTTTTATCTGCAACCTCAAAGATGTACTTTAAGCAGACTGCGGCTAGTTTCCTAGTTTGCTCTTTGATTTTCATTGAGTATCAGATTTAAGAAATTAACTTCCTCGTCTCCAGAAAATCGCTAAGACAATCATGGAACCTAGTACTGCCGGAATAATGGAAGTTCCTGCTATTATCGGTCCCCAAGTCCCAAAAAGCAAGTGGCCTATAAAGGCACCAATCCAGCCTAGAAACATTTTCCCAAAGCAACCCATGCGTTCTCCACGATTGGTCAGAGTACCTGCTAAAAATCCCACTAGGAGACCAACGAACATACTTCCTATCATCTTGGCTCCTTAATTTGCCCAATTCCCATTACGGAAAAGAGGTACTCGCGTTCCATCCTCACGGATACCATCGATATCCATTTGATTAGATCCAATCATAAAGTCCACGTGAACATCTGAACGGTTAAGCCCTGCAGCTTCAAGCTCTTCTTCGCTCATCTCTGCTCCACCAACGACGCTAGTCGCATAGGCTGCACCGATAGCCAAGTGATTTGAAGCATTCTCATCAAAAAGGGTGTTGAAGAAGGTAATGCCTGACTGAGAAATTGGACTTGGATCTGGCACCAAGGCACATTCACCCAAGGCACGCGCACCCGCGTTTTCAAATACAAGATCTTTCATCACTTGATCACCCTTCTCAGCAGAGATATCTACGATTTGTCCATCCTTAAAGGTCACCTTAATGCCTTCGATGATATTTCCGTTATAGCTAAGTGGTTTTGTAGAGGTTACATAACCATCTGCACGACGGAAGTCAGGTGCTGTGAAGACTTCCTCAGTAGGCATATTTGGCAAGAATCCTTCGCCCTGTGCATTGATAGCACCAGCTGATTCCCAAACGTGATTCTTAGGTAAGCCAAGGGTCAAATCTGTTCCTGGAGCTGTGTAGTGAAGGGCTGAGAATTGTTCTTTATTAAGCATATCTGCCTTACTCTTAAGAATGGCAGCGTGCTCTTCCCAAGCCTTAACAGGATCTTCTTCATAGACACGGCAAGTTTTGAAGATTTGGTCCCAAAGAAGATCGACTGCTTCTTCGTCGCTCGCTGCATTTGGAAAGACCTTCTTAGCCCACTCAAGTCCAGCAGCGGCTGCTACAGTCCAGCTAACCTTGTTGGATTGCGTTGCGATACGCATTGGCTTCATAGCAAGTCCCATAGCTTTAGCAGAAGCTGAAAGCTTGTCAGCATCCACTCCGTTCAAGGCACCTGGGTCAGAAGAACGAACCCCAAGACGGCTAGCCTTGTTCTCCAAGAGATAGTTCATCTCAGCAATCTTGTATTCTGGTACATTGTCCAAACGTTCCATCGGTGCGTGGAGGAATTTCTCGCGGTTAATGACATCATCTGTCCACTGAACGATCACCTCATGTGCACCCAAAGCATAAGCTTCTTTGACGATTAAGTGAGCCAACTCACGTTGCTCCACATCGATAGAGAGAGCCAAAGTGTGACCAGGTTGCACGTTGATTCCATTCGCAACCAATAATTTCGCATATTTTTCTAGATTTTCTTTAAAATTTGGTAAAACCATTTTATTTGTCCTTTTCTATTTTTATTTTTCTTTCAAAGCAGAAAATAATCCTGCCAAAGCAATAGCACCTGATAAGAGTGCTGTCGATAGAATAATTGTCTGATCAGCAAGTTCTAATTGATAGTCAAAAACCTTCTCAGCCGGCTTGTCTTCCGCAAAAATTCTTAGTTTCATGAAATATCCTCCGTTACTAGTATATCACATATATTGGTATTTTAAAAAACAAGCTTACTGAAGCTTGTTTTAATTAGCTATTACAAAAATTTTGTACATACCTTTCCACTTCTTTTTCCATAGATTGAATCTCACCAATATCCCATCTATTTTTTTTAGAAGTTATCTTTGCCATCATCTGTAATTTTAAACTCTGACGATGGAATATCCCTTCTCTTTCCCATTGCTCTAATTTAGCCTCTGGATAGGAGTTGCCAAACCTGGAGTTCTGAATATCGGTAGTAATACAAAGGTTGCCAAAGGAATGTAAAAACTCCGCAGGTAATTGACTCTCTCCATCATATCCATTTGGATTCTGAGGATACCAATGCTCTATGGAACGGCGATAAGCAAATTTGAAATTATCAAATTTAATATCCTTGTACTCTTTCTCTAATTCGGCACGATTTTTCCATAAAACATAATCTACAAAGTTAAAAGCATAAACAGGAATTGACCCGTATTTTTTGATAGTTTTATCTTCTGTGAACAATCTTTCTTTTGCATATCTTACTGCCATTTTTTCAAGAAAATTCTTAAACAAACCAGCAAATTCTGTTTGATTTAACTCTTCAATATGGTTAAACAGGAATTGCAAGGTTTCATATAACCAACGACTATCACGATTAGCAGTAAAAGTCACAGCAAACATAGATTGGAGAAGAATGATGTTTTTGTTAATCTCCGAATTCGAAAACGTATTATTAGTAAAGTGTTCTTCGACTATGTAATGCTCTTTAGATTTTCCATTTGGTTGATATTCATAATAAGTCCCCTTCTGTAAAAACCATTCATCCTTATTTCTACTTGAAGAATCCGTATTCGAGTTTCTAACGATGTAATTATCGAAAATGTGTTTTATTCTAAGAAGAAATTCACTAAATTCAATAACCCAAGTTTTATCTTTATTTTTTATATCAAATAGTGCTAAGAGTTTCTTATCATCTAGTTGAATCTCATCAGTTTTCTTACCTTCCTCAATTGCCAATACATGGAGTAAGAATGTTGGAAAATCAATGACTGTAGTATAATCGCCAAAATCTTTGTCTACTTCTATATTTTTTTCATTTATCTTTTTTCCTAATATATCTGATAACTTTCTTCTTTCATTTTGATGAAAATCAATATCATTATAAATATTATGAAATGAATAATTTGTAAAATGCCATCCAAAAATACGTTCACGTTCTTGAAAGTCATCTGCTCTCTTCCGCCGCATCTTAAACTGACTTGCTACCGGCTTATCAAACTCTGCACAGGCATCCCAAATTCTCGCAAATTTTTGTGCCATTTCTTGATCTTCACCAAATTTAGACATCATTTGTGCCTTAAGAATCTCATGAGCCTCTAGTTGTTCGCCTCGAGAGTTGAAACGTTCGAAATAAAGATTCAAATCTAAATCTTCAGGAAGTATACTCCGAAAAATGATAACCTTATCAAAAAGATAATCAACGAAAGACTGAGGAGCCAATTGGCGCTCTTCTAACACTTTTTTCAATGCATCTTTAGCATGTCCATAACCTCTAGTCAGCTCATTTTCATCACACTCTGAAATTTTTTGCTTGTTAAATAGCTTTTGAATATTCTCATTTGATTTCTTCCGAGCTGGGAAGGTAAGATTGACAGCTTTCAATCTATCAAAACCAAACTCATGCTTCAAAGCTAAGGCAATCAAATTAAGTGCTGTTGTTCGTTGTTGCCCATCTATGATTTTGAAAAGTTTTTTCTCTTTATTAACGACTAAATTAACAACTAATGTTCCAATATAATAATTGTCTCTATTTTCTTGATTGTCTCTATTTTCTTGAAAAGCATCTGCTACGTCGTTCAATAACTGCTCAATTTCATCATAAGTCCAAGCAAAATTTCTCTGATAAAGAGGGATAGCATAGGTATCTTCATTTAACAAACGATTAACTGATAAGCTTATATGTGTTTCTACCATTTATCTTTTTCCTCTTCTATAATCTTGTCCACAGTATAATTTTCAAATAATTCTCTATCTATCTTGATCATGAAATCATTCGGAGTGACAGCATGAGATAAAAGTTGAAATAGTTTTTGAGCCTCTTTTTGTCTAAACCTTCCACCAGCGACATAGTTCCCAACAGTTGCATCATATATGGCTTTAGATTTAACTCTAGGGTAGTAAGACCAAATAAACAAGGTCTCTACTATCTCCTTTGATAGCTCCTCTTTTCCAAATCTATCTGCGAAAAGCGAGCAAATATTTAGGAATATATTGTGACACTTGAGGTAGCGTCCTTTTGAGCTATTGTAAATGTTTAACATACCTTCTGGGTAAGCCAAATTTTGTTCTTCCTTCTCTGACTCATTAGAGAATCCTAACTTTTTATTTAAAAATTTTTTATGAACTCTAATAGTTTCATGAGCAGATTCAATATACTCAAAAAATTTACTTCCATCAATGATTGGCATAGTAATGGACATAGGGAGATTTTCAATATGACGATACAATTCTAGATATGGAAAGTTCTGATTCAAATCAACGCCTTTAAAATCGTCAATAAAATCCTCTGTAAAACGGAGATAAGATCCATAACGCTTGTTTGTTAATCCTGTCTCTCCTCGAGACCAACGTCTCATACGAAAAAGATGTTTATCAAATAACTCTTTGAGACTTAAATCTTTATCTTCTACAAATTGCTCCCACTTTTCAACAATCTTTTCATCTTCTGAATCTTGCTTGCGAAGATGATAGGCTTTGAGCAAATCATGAGGTTCTAAAGATTTTCCACGATTATTCTGAGAATCAAATAACTGAAAGGCCTCTGATAATCGTTCTTTGGGCATAGTAATCACAGAGACAGCACAATTCTCTAATAAAAAATTGCAAATATCTTTTGCCTGATTTTCGCCAACCAATTGAGTCAAATTTTTCCACTCATTATAATTTTCACTCGCATGATAGCAAGATAGCTCTCCAAATTCTTCAGCACTCAGCAGTTGCTTAGCACCCTTATAATTCTCTAATCTATCTAATAAATGAAGAAACAAGGAAATTGAAATTAGCCGTTGCTGTCCATCGACAATATCGTATCCATCATTTTCATGTAAGATAACGGAACCAATCTGATATTCCTTTTTCCCCATAGCATCTCGTAAATCATAAAAAAGATTACGGATATGTTTTCTGTTCCATTTATACGGTCTTTGATAAGAAGGAATCCGCAAATTCCCTTCTTTCAATAATTCTCCAACCTTTTTAGAAGTAAATTGAATAGTCATTTTATCCTCATCTATATTTATCTATCATTTCTTGAACTGTTTGCTTCATATCCTCTACTAAAATCCGAGGAGATAAAACAGTAACTGCTTCCCCTTGTCCCAGCAACCAGCGTTTAAGCCCTGGTGTATGCTGACTTTCAAACTGAAAATGAGTCCAGTCGCCATTTTTCCCAACTATTTTTGCATTTGGAAATTGATCCATCACAATCGTCGGTTCGTACAAATACTCGATTTCAATACTGATTTTCTTCCCGATAAAAGCATCTACTCTCTCGTTACGAATGTTGCCATCTCTAAATCTATCTCAATAAGAAATAGAGGGTTTCTCTATACCACTAAGAGACCATGACTGGATACGGTCTACTCTTAAAGTAATATAAGTAGCATGTTTCAACTGGTAAACAACCAAATAGAAATAATGACTATCATAGTAAAGAGAGACTGGCAAAACCGTCTGCCTCTTAGAAGACTCAGAATAAGGTTTTTGATAGACAATATCTAGAACCTGTTCATGCAAAATAGCTTCTGATAAATTCCAAATTTTCTCTATTCTATTTTGTTGATCCGTTAAGGGAGCATAGTTCAGCTTTTCACTACCAATAATCTGCTCAATTTCTTTTTGGTCATCATGAGGAACTAAAATCAGCAAATTTTTTAGTAAGCTATCAATTTCTGACCGATTCAATGCTCGATTTTCCAATAAAATCTTTGAAATAACGAGAATATCCTTCTTATTAAAAACTGACTTACTTGCTAAACAATACTTATTCGTCTTACGGTTATAAAGCAAATCTCCACTATAACTGGTGTTACTAGATAAAATATCACGGAGTAGCGAAAAATCTCTCTGTATCGTCTTTTCGCTAACCTCAAATTCCTGAGCCAGTTGCTTTTTTCCTAATGGAGTTCCAAACTGTAAGCGTAAAAAGATAGTTAGTAATCTCTCTTGATCATTCATCTAAAGTCCTTTTTTTAATTTTCAAGTGATGTTAGACACGCTGTCATTCCCCACTTAAAACGCACAATCAAACGAGATTGAACATTTTTCAACTGATCTGGTTCAGAATTACCTGATAAAACAATTTGCGTTTTCCTACCAAAGAAAGAATTAAAGAGATTGAAAAATTTTTCTTGAATCATATCATCTTTTTCTCCCAATACCTGAATATCATCTACTAGTAGAAGATCCAACTCTTCACCTCTAACTTTTTGTATTTCTAGCTCATTTTCTAATAAGTTTTCGGCAGAAATATATTTTACTCGCTTTTCTGGATCATTCTCAAGAACCTTATTTCCAATTGCTTGAAGGAGATGTGTTTTACCTGAACCCGATTCCCCATAAATATAAAATGGATTGCATTTTAAGCCTAAGTTCTTTACTACTTCTAAGGCTTCTTTCTTTGCTAAAGCATTACCATCTTTTTCTACAAAATTTTCAAATTGATATTTGTTATCTAATCCGGTATTATTCATCGTTTAAACCTCTTTTTCTTTTATACTTATAGTATAACAAAACAGATGGACAATATTTGTCCGTCTGTTAATTTTTTTAAAACAATTCATCAAACAAACTGAGCTGGTTATCCTCTGGCATATTGCCGAGAATCCCCATTTCATCCATCTTTTCAACCAAGGTAGATGAGAGGCCACCGCGTTTGCGTAGTTCTGTTTTGGAGAGGAATTCTCCCTCTTCACGCGCTCGCACCAGTTGCTTGGCAACGTTCTCTCCCAGACCATCCATTGCTACAAATGGCGGAATGAGGGTATCCCCATCAATGAGGAACTCTGTTGCCTGACTACGGTAGAGATCAAGTTTACCAAATTTGAAACCGCGTTCCCACATTTCATTGACAATCTCAAGAGTTGTATAGAGGTCAATTTCCACATTAGAAGCTTCATTGTTCTTCCGTTTTTCAGCAATTTCTTCCATTCTTCGCTTGATAGCATCCAAGCCTGCTCCCATGGTCTTGATATCAAAAGCCTTAGCTCGGATGGAGAAATAAGCACAGTAGTAATAAATGGGATGGTGAACCTTGAAGTAAGCTACACGCAAGGCCATCATAACGTAGGCTGCCGCATGGGCTTTAGGGAACATGTACTTGATTTTCCCACAGGACTCGATATACCACTCTGGCACCTTATTGGCCTTCATAGCTTCGATATAGCCATTTCGCTCCTCTTCAGAAATCTTCAACCACAAGCCCTTACGTACCCGTTCCATGATGGTAAAGGCCATCTTAGGCTCTAGACCAGCATGCATGAGGTAAACCATGATGTCGTCCCGACAACCGATAACGGTCGACAGATCCGCAATTCCTTGCTTGATCAAATCCTGGGCATTTCCCAACCACACATCAGTACCGTGGGACAACCCTGACAACTGAAGCAATTCAGCAAAAGTTGTCGGATGCGTCTCATCTACCATTCCACGTACAAAGTTGGTTCCAAATTCTGGAATCCCCAACATGCCAGTCGGAGTTCCGATTTGCTCAGGTGTTACCCCTAGCACATCAGTCCCAGAAAAGAGAGCCATAACTCCTTCATCATCCATAGGAATTTCATTGGGATCAATCCCAGACAAGTCCTGGAGTTTTCGAATCATGGTCGGATCATCATGTCCCAGTACATCAAGTTTAAGGACGTTCTCATCAATATCGTGGAAGTTAAAGTGAGTCGTTTGCCATTCAGCCGTCACGTCATCTGCTGGATACTGGACAGGCGTAAAGTCGTAGACATCCATGTAGTTAGGAATAACAACGATTCCCCCTGGGTGTTGTCCTGTCGTTCGTTTGACACCAGCAGCTCCCTGGGCTAAACGTTCCACCTCTGCATCACGATAAAACTTGCCATAATCTCTCTCATAGCCCTTGACAAATCCATAAGCGGTCTTGGCAGCTACTGTACCAACTGTTCCTGCACGGAAGGCATATTCTTCACCAAAGATATCACGCACATCCAAGTGGGCGCTAGGCTGATCTTCTCCCGAGAAGTTCAAGTCAATATCGGGAACCTTGTCCCCATCAAAACCTAGGAAGGTCTCAAACGGAATATCCTGCCCATTTTTGCTGAGTTTATGACCACAGTTTGGACAGTCCTTATTGGGCATATCAAATCCTGAACCGTAAGAACCATCGGTGATAAACTCACTGTACTGACACTGACCACAGACATAGTGAGGAGAGAGAGGATTAACCTCCGTAATCCCAATCATGGTCGCAACAAAACTAGAACCGACAGACCCACGAGAACCAACCAAGTAACCCCGTTCATTGGAACGTTGAACCAGCATCTGCGATGCCAGATAAATCACAGCAAATCCATTCCCCAGAATGGAAGTCAATTCTTTTTCAATCCGCAAATCGACAATATCTGGCAGCGGATTTCCATAAATCTCAAAAGCTTTCTTGTAGGTCAATTCAGCGACCGTTTCTTCAGCCTTGTCGATGAAAGGCGTGTACAAGTCACCCTTAACAACCTCAACAGGTTCAAAGATATCTGCCAAGGCATTGGTGTTTTCAATAACCAATTTCCGAGCTAATTCCTCTCCCAAGAAGGCAAATTCATCCAACATCTCATTGGTTGTTCGAAAATGAGCCTTCGGAAGAGGAGCTGGTTGGGCATGTTCCCCATGACCGATAGTTCGGTTAATCATAGCTCCTTGTCCCAAACTACGGACAATAATTTCACGGTAAATTTCTTCTTCTGGTTCGATATAGTGGACATTTCCCGTAGCCAAAACGGGCTTGCCAAGGCGGTCTCCAACTTCTATTAAACTCTTGATAATAGTCTGGAGTTCCTCCATATCCTTGACCTGTTCCTTAGCAATCAATGGAGCATAGATAGCTGGTGGCATGACCTCGATAAAGTCATAATACTTGGCTACCTCAACCGCTGCATCCACACCTTGAGAAACAACTGCATCAAAAACTTCACCCTCCGAGCAAGCCGACCCCAAAATCAAGCCCTCCCGATGGGCATCTAAAACCGTTCTCGGAATCCGTGGCACCCCTTCAAAGTACTTGGTATTAGACAAAGAAACCAGCTTAAAGATATTTTTTAGACCTCCCTGATTCTTGACATAAATGGTCGCATGCTTGATGCGAGCTTTTTTATAAGAATCTGGACTAATCAAATCAATGTTAAGTCTAGCTAGATCGGTCACACCATGTTTCTCTGCCACTTCTTTGATAAAGATGAAAAGCAGGCGACCTGTAGCTTCCGCATCGTAGTTGGCCATGTGGTGATGTTCCAAGGCCACACCAAAACGCTTGGTCAAAGGTCCTAAACCATGACGCTTATACTCAGGGTAGAGGTTTCTAGCAAACTCTAACGTATCGATAACTGGCTGACTAATCCTTGGCAGACCATGACGCTCATAATTAGCATTCATAAATCCAACGTCAAAGGTCGCATTGTGGGCAACTAAGACTGTATCCTTGCAGAATTCTTGGAATTCTTGCAGAACTTGTTCTAGTGGTTTGGCATTTTTGACATGGTCATCTGTAATTCCAGTCAACTCAGTAGTAAAAGCTGACAAGGGATGACCAGGATTGATAAATTCATCAAATTCAGCAATGACATTCCCCTTGTACATCTTAGAGGCCGCAACCTGAATCAAATCATTATAGATAGCTGAAAGTCCCGTCGTTTCCACGTCAAAGACCACGTAGGTCGCTTCCGACAAGTCCATCTCCACTTCGTTATAGACGATAGGGACACGGTCCTCCACGATATTGGCTTCCATTCCATAGATTAGCTGGATTCCCGCTTTCTTAGCCGCCTTATAGCCGTGTGGGAAGGATTGAACATTCCCGTGGTCGGTGATTGCAACTGCTTTGTGTCCCCACTTAGCAGCTGTCGAAACGATTTCTTCGACCTCGGGTAGAGCATCCATTGTCGACATATTAGTATGAGCATGAAACTCAACCCGTCGTTCTCCTTCTGGCATTAAATCCTTCCGCTCATAGTGAACAACTTCCTGCACGTCTTGCACGTTCATCGTCAAATCGCGTGTGAAGTTATTCATCTCCACATTCCCACGCACTCGGAGCCAAGAATTCTTCTTAATTAGGTCAAACTTCTGAGCCTCTTCTTCGTTCTTAACCCACTTTTGCATAGAAAAACTTGAAGTATAGTCCGTCATTTTAAAATTGATTAAAACACGCCCTGTTCTGGTCACTTTTTGCTCTACATCAAAAACAAGCCCTTCAAAGACCAGACGATTTTCCTCAGTCGTCACTTCGATCATAGGAGTAATCTCTGCCTTATCCAGCTTGGGTTTAGCTGCAGCTTTTTTCGTTTGAAAATCAAAGGCTGGTTTCTCTTCCGCTGGAGGAGGTGCCATCTGTTCCAGTTGTTCCATAGCACGGAGAGCTTCCTCATTGGCCGCTTGAACAATCTGCTTATTTTCAGCATGAAATGCCTCTTCCTGCTCTTGGGTCAGGATATCATTCTTCTCAACTTGACAATTAAAAGTTGGAAAACCAAACTTTTCAAGTTGTTTAGCTAAATTAGGAAGATGATTCTTCTTAAAGTGTTCCTTATCAATCGCCTCGGAACCTTCAATAAAGAGTTGGTTCCCCTCCGCACGAACTTGCAAATTTTGATAAAGTGACTTAAAACCTTGACTAGCACATGGCCCCTCAGAAAAAGCCTCTCTATAATAGGCCTGCAAGAGTTGATTTGAAAATTCTTGAGACAGAGCCTTGATTTCGAAAACAGCTTTATTTCCTGTCTTAGAAAATTCTTCGCTCAAACCTTTCTTTAATTCTAAAAAGATTTCAATCGGTAAAATATTAGAAAATACGAAATGAAACTCCCATACCTTACTAATTTTATGAACCACAACTCGCTCAATATCAGCCTGTGCTAAAGCAGGAGCCTGTCTCATTTCAGAAGGCATCCCCAGTTGATTCATCAAAATTTCAAAACTGTTTGACATTCATTTTCCTCACATTATTCTCCTACTATTTTACCATATTTAGAGGTAATTTCTAAAGACAAAAGGAAGCCACTAAGTGACTTCCTTCTAGAGTGAGGACAGATTAGTCTTCACCTTTGTTTTTCTTAATGATTTCTTCTTGTACTGACTTAGGTACATCTTCGTAGTGGTCAAATACCATCATGAATGTACCACGTCCTTGAGATGCAGAACGAAGAACTGTTGCGTAACCGAACATTTCAGCAAGTGGAACGTAAGCACGAACGATTTGGCTGTTACCATGTGCTTCCATACCATCTACACGTCCACGACGAGCAGTTACGTGCCCCATAACATCACCAAGGTTTTCTTCTGGAACAGTGATTGTTACAAGCATCATTGGCTCAAGGATAGCTGGTTGTGCTGATTTAGCAGCTTCTTTAAGGGCAAGTGAAGCCGCGATCTTGAAGGCAGTTTCAGATGAGTCGACATCGTGGTATGAACCATCGTAAAGCTTAGCTTTAACGTCAACCATTGGGTAACCTGCAAGAACACCGTTAGCCATAGATTCTACCAAACCTTTTTCAACCGCTGGGATAAATTCACGAGGAACCACACCACCGACGATTGCGTTTTCGAATTCGAATCCTTTACCTTCTTCGTTTGGAGTAAATTCAATCCATACATCACCGAATTGACCTTTACCACCAGACTGACGTTTGAAGAATCCACGTGCTTGAGTAGAAGCGCGGAATGTTTCACGGTAAGATACTTGAGGAGCACCTACGTTCGCTTCAACTTTGAACTCACGACGCATACGGTCAACAAGGACGTCAAGGTGAAGCTCACCCATACCAGAGATAACTGTTTCACCAGTTTCAACGTTTGTTTCAACGCGGAATGTTGGATCTTCTTCAGCCAATTTTTGAAGGGCGATACCCATCTTATCTTGGTCTGCTTTAGATTTTGGCTCAACCATCAATTGGATAACTGGTTCTGGAACGTTGATTGACTCAAGGATGATTTTAGCTTTTTCATCTGTCAATGAGTCACCAGTTGTAGTATCTTTCAAACCAACGGCAGCAGCGATATCACCTGAGTAAACTGTGTCAATTTCTTGACGGCTGTTAGCGTGCATTTGAAGGATACGTCCGATACGCTCACGTTTACCTTTAGAAGTGTTCAATACGTATGAACCTGATTGAAGAACACCTGAGTAAACACGGAAGAATGTCAAACGACCTACGAATGGGTCTGTCATAATCTTGAAGGCAAGAGCTGCAAATGGCTCTTCGTCAGATGCAGGACGAGTTTCTTCTTCATCTGTATCTGGGTTGATACCTTTGATCGCTGGGATGTCAAGTGGGCTTGGAAGGTAGTCGATAACCGCATCAAGCATCAATTGAACACCTTTGTTTTTGAAGGCAGAACCACACAATACTGGGAAGAATTCAACGTTGATAGTCGCTTTACGGATACCAGCTTTCAATTCTTCATTAGTGATTTCTTCACCTTCGAGGTATTTCATCATCAATTCTTCGTCAGTTTCAGCAACTGCTTCAACCAATTTTTCACGGTATTCTTGTGCTTGGTCAAGGTATTCAGCTGGAATATCTTCTTCAAGGATATCTGTACCAAGGTCGTTAGTGTAGATTTCAGCTTTCATCTTGATCAAGTCAATGATACCACGGAAGTCATCTTCAGAACCGATCGGCAATTGGATTGGGTGTGCATTTGCTTGAAGACGATCGTGAAGTGTGCTTACAGAGTAAAGGAAGTCAGCACCGATTTTGTCCATTTTGTTGGCAAATACGATACGTGGAACTCCGTACTCAGTTGCTTGACGCCAAACTGTTTCAGTTTGAGGTTCAACACCTGATTGTGAGTCAAGAACGGTAACCGCACCATCCAATACACGAAGAGAACGTTGTACTTCGATTGTGAAGTCCACGTGTCCTGGTGTGTCGATGATGTTTACGCGGTGGTTGTTCCATTGAGCTGTTGTCGCAGCAGATGTGATAGTGATACCACGTTCTTGCTCTTGCTCCATCCAGTCCATTTGTGACGCACCTTCGTGAGTTTCACCGATTTTGTGGATTTTACCAGTGTAGTAAAGAATACGCTCAGTAGTTGTTGTTTTACCAGCATCGACGTGAGCCATGATACCGATATTACGAGTTTTTTCAAGTGAAAATTCGCGTGCCATGAGGTTTGTTTCTCCTATTTATTTTGATTTCTATTCTATTATAACACGATTTTAATAAAAACGGATAGGCAGGACCTACCCGTTCTCAATGTTTTCATGCTATTGTTGGTTTCAACTTGTAGATTTACAAATTGAATTGAACTCGGACTAAAAGCCCAAGTTAGTTGAGTTGAGCTCAAGCTAAAAGTCTGGAGAAAAAGATGAATCTCATTGGTTGCAATCGCAACCTGCTTTGATTCCCTATTTTCTCTTTTTCTCTGGAACTTTCTTAACGCTTTCGCATCCTATATTACCAACGGAAGTGTGCGAATGCACGGTTAGCTTCAGCCATACGGTGAGTGTCTTCACGTTTCTTAACAGCTGCACCAGTGTTATTAGCAGCATCCAAGATTTCTTTTGCAAGACGGTCTTGCATTGTGTGTTCACCACGAAGACGAGCGATTGTTACCAACCAACGAAGTCCAAGTGTTGTACGACGTTCTGGACGAACTTCAACTGGGACTTGGTAGTTAGAACCACCAACACGACGTGCACGTACTTCAAGTACAGGCATGATGTTTTCCATAGCTGTTTCAAATACTTCAAGTGCATCGTTGCCAGTAGCTTCTTTGATTTGCTCAAAGGCACCGTAAACGATTGAAGCAGCTGTACCACGTTTACCATCAAGCATAACGCGGTTGATAAGACGAGTAACTAATTGTGAATTGTAAAGCGGATCTGGCAATACGTCACGTTTTGGAGCTCTATTTTTACGACTCATTTCTCTTTATCCCCTTTCCTTATGCTTTTGGACGTTTAGTACCGTATTTAGAACGGCCTTGTTTACGATCGTTAACACCTGCAGTATCAAGTGCACCACGGACGATATGGTAACGTACCCCTGGAAGGTCTTTTACACGTCCACCACGAAGAAGAACCACGCTGTGCTCTTGCAAGTTGTGTCCGATACCTGGGATGTAGGCAGTAACTTCGATAAGGTTGCTCAAACGTACACGAGCAAATTTACGAAGGGCTGAGTTAGGTTTTTTAGGTGTCATTGTTCCAACACGAGTTGCAACACCACGTTTTTGTGGTGAAGAAACGTTTGTTTGAACTTTTTTATGACTGTTGTAACCAACGTTCAAAGCTGGTGATTTAGATTTTTCTACTTTTGATTTACGCGGTTTGCGAACCAATTGGTTAATTGTAGGCATCTACATTCTCCTGTGTTTTTTTTATTTTTGGTGATGATACACTTGGTGACAGCTATCATCTGTGTGTACTTTTGCAACATTTGTCAGCACGTCCCTGTACACTCTTGAGAGACCAAAAGTAAAAAGTACCGTCTATTATTGTAACAAAATTTTCCATTGGTTGTCAAGATATTTTTCTTTTTTATTCTTAATTTTAGCTCTTTTGTAGTACTCCCCCAAAAAAGAAAAAGGAGGAATCCCACCCTCCTAAAGTTAGTATTGTTCCATTCAATCCCATCAATTTTAACACATAATGTTCAAAAAAATATTATATCATCACAACCAACCACATTCTTTTGCGATATTAGCTGCCTCTGTTCGATTACCAGCATCTAGTTTAGAAAGAATATTGGTGACATAGTTTCGGACGGTGCCGTTTGAGAGGTAGAGCTTGTCAGCAATTTCTTGGTTGGAGAGACCTTGGGCAACTCCATGTAAAACAGCGACTTCTTGTTCGGTCAAAGGATTGGGATGAGTCATCATGACTTCCATCAGCTCTGGAGAATATTCCTTGCGTCCCTCTAACACCGTATGTAGGGTTTGCATGAGCTCAGCGATGCTCCGTTCTTTCAAGACATAGGCATCAACTCCTGCTTTGACTGCTCGTTCAAAATAACCTGGCCGTTTAAAGGTCGTAACGATAACCACCTTGGTTTCAGGCACTTCTTGTTTGATCCACTCAAGTGCTTCGAGTCCTGTCTTGACTGGCATTTCGACGTCAAGGATGGCAATATCTACTGCTTCTTTCCCCAAAACCTCGATAGCCTCGGCTCCATTTTTCGCCTGCAGAACAGTCTCCACATCTGGTTGAAAGCTCAAGAGCTGGCACATGGCGTCTCTAAGCATACTTTGATCTTCTGCGACTAATACTTTCATCTACTTTTTCTCCTTATAAGGCAGATGCACGCGCACCTCTGTTGGATGTTTCAAACTGACCAGCTCTACTTGACCTGAGAAGGCTGCTGCACGGTCACGGACTGTATGGAGTTCATTTCCTTTTACAGTTGCAAAACCTTTCCCGTCATCTCTAACTGTCAGAACCAATTCCTGATCTGTACGTTCCAGTTTTAGATAGGCTTTATTAGCGCTGGCATGTTTGATGATATTGGTCGCAAGTTCTAACAAAATCATAGCAGCCGTCGACTCTACATCCTGGGTCAAACTAGCCTTGTCTAACTGATTGTCAACCTCAACCTCAATTCCAGCAATCTCCAGCATCTTTTTGACAGTTTCAAGCTCTGAAGCTAGGGTCCGTGATTTCAGATTTTCCACGATGGTTCGCACTTCATTCATGGAATCCTTGCTGATCTGGTGAATTTCTTTTAATTCCTTCTCCACCTGTGGATAGGCCTGCATCTGAAATAACTGTAGGGCCAGATCTGTCTTGACACTCAGCATGGCAAAGGTATGTCCCAGACTATCATGCAAATCCTGACCGATACGACTGCGTTCATTTTCAGCAAGCAATAGATTTATCTGGGCATTTTGCTTGGCCTGAGCTTCTTTCAAATCCTCGACAATGCGAATCCGAACCAAGCCCAATGTCATCAAATCGACAAAAGTAAGAATCCCAAGCTCAAAGGCTACAGCCTCAGTTTCGACTGACTGAAACATCATGAGTTGACCAACAACAAGAACTTGAGCAAGGAGAAAAGTCCAGACATGTAGAGAACGAAGACTCCGCACCCTGAAATGATAAATTAAGAGATTAGAAAGGTAAAAGAAAAACCAGATATAATTAACAGCAACAAAGGCAGTATTCCCAACTACATAAGTCAGCATGAGGCCCCAATATAGCCAAGATAGGCGCTGGCTCTTAGTTGTTAAAACACCCAAATACGCCACTACAAATAGAATATCAATCAATAAATGCCAGACAGAAAGCCACCCAGTCACTACAGGTAGGATGGGGAAAATCATAAAAATCAAACTGGCCCAAAACATATAGTGTATGCTTTTTAGTCTTTCAAGCATTAAGAATTCTCCTTATGACCTTGAAGGTAAATGGTCAAACCAAACAAAACTGCTGAAAAAACAAGTAGATAAACTGTGGCTGGTAGATTGATGCCATCCTCGTTTAAGAAGGTCTTGAGCAACTCCATCAACTGATAAGTTGGTAGGCACTTCCCGATTGCTTGCATCCAATCTGGAAATAAAGAGACAGGCATCCAGAGTCCGCCTAACACAGCCAAGCCAAAGTAAAGAAGATTGCCTACGACAGACATCAACTGACTAGAAGGTAAGAGAGTCAAGGTCAAGCCAAGAGCTACAAAAGCTACACTTCCTACTATCAGCAAGAGCGCAGCCCCAATCCAGCTTCCTAAAGGCATATCCACACCTCTTACAAAATGCCCAACTGAGAAAACAACCAAAATTGAGACCAAATAATCAACCATCATACTTGTTATCTTTGATAGATAATATTCTACCATATTTACAGGGGTATGGCGCAATGTTTTCTGCCAGTTGTTGATTTTATCGGTGTGTAAAACAACTGGGAATGAAAAGATAGCTGTCGACATCATGGAAAAGGCCGTCATGGAGATGAGGTAGTCGCGCATAAAATTAGCCGGCCCATCTGGTGTATCCTGGTACATGCCTGAAAAGAATAAATAGAAGGCCGTCGGCATTCCTACGGATAATAGATAATAGACTAATTGTCGTTTGGTCAATAGAAATTCTATCTTGTTTAGTGCGATCCATCGTTTCATCTTAGTCATCTCCATTTTGTGTTTCTTCAAAGATTGTATCCAGCAAGCTACGATTATTGACTTCAATTTCTTGAATCCTACATCCTGCTTGCACTAACAGTTCCCAGAAAGCATCCGCTTCACGTGTGACTACTTGCAGGGCATCTTGTTTTTGTGACCAGTTTTCAACCAAGTTTGACTGCTCAACGACTTCCTTGTAAGCCAGAGGTAGGATGAAGTGCTTTTCAATCTCCTCACTGCGCATGGCTAGTGGTGTCGTATCACGAATCAATTCTCCCTTATTCAAGACCAATATTCGGTCAGCTGTATGCTCTACTTCCTCAATATAATGAGACGAATAGAGAATGGTGACTCCCTGCGCTTTTAAGTCTTGGGCAATTTCCCAAAAACGTTGGCGGGTTGAGGTATCCATGGCCGCAGTTGGCTCATCTAAAAAGACAAGCTTTGGTCGGCCAATCAAGGTCAAGACAAAAGAGAAGAGACGCTTTTGCCCACCTGACAATTTTTCTGCCAATTGCTCTTTTTGTTGCTTGTCAAACTGCAATAGTTGATCGATTTCCTGATTGTTCAAGGGATTTGGATAAATACTTTGAAAGAAAGCAATCAACTCTTTAACCTTTAATTTCTGAACAATGACATTTTCTTGAGGGAGGTAGCCTCTAATATAGTCTAACTGAGAACTCGTCACTGACAAGCCTTGGATGGATACTTGACCGCTTGTGACCAGTTTATCTCCAAGCAGACAGTCCAAGAGTGTGGTCTTCCCAGCACCATTGGGCCCAATCAAGGCGACGCATTCACCTTCAGCTACCTCAAAGGAAATATCCTTCAAAATAGCCTTGCCCTTGATGTTTTTATTTAGGCTTTCTACCTTAATCATGTTCATGATATTCTCCTTTCAGCCACTCCTTTCCCATAGGAAAGGCGATAAAAATCATAAATCCTAGTCCCCAGGCACCACGGATGAATTGGTGAAGGAAGGCTTGATCAAACCAACCTGTAAACATTTCTACCAACCATACCACTAGTGACAGTCCAATAAAAAGATAGAGAATCGCTTTTTTCATTTTTCAAACTCCTTTTTCACATCTGAAACCAATTTCAAACCTTCTCGGATCAACCAAGACATCATGCCAAATCCTGCAAATAACTCCCAAGGAAAATGGTAGAAACCTTCATCCAATTCTGAAAACATGAGATAGGTCATAACTCCTGCTACTACTAAACTCATTGCGACAATTACTTTATGTTTCATTTTTTCTTCCTCCATTTGATACATCTATTATAATTCTTTGAAGCATGTTCCACTAGAAGCTTCTGTCATGAGGAGACATGACAAATGTCATAAAAGATTCTGTTCAAAGCAAGCAAAATACACTATACAATAAAACATGAGGTAGAAAAGAATCTATAGTTATTTCCTTCAAAGTGATAGCAAATTTAAACTATAACATAAACTAATACTCATTTATAGTTTCTTAGTTTTAAATAAGCATGTTACAATAAAACCCTGCATATAGTACAGATTTTAAACAACGAGCATTAGATTACATCAAAGAGGGACACAGCCATGTCGAGGCGGCCAAAGTTTTTGATGTTGGCGTCAGAACTCTCTTCACATGGGAAAAGAAATTACGTGAACAAGGACACTTAGAGCGGAAAAAGCGAGTCGCCAAAAGCCGAAAGATTCCTTTGGAGGAGTTGAAGGCCTTTGTAGAGGCTCATCCAGATGTTTTTTTACGGGAAATTGCGACACATTTTGATTGTGCTGTTCCTTCAGTATGGGCAGCTTTAAAGCAGATTAAGGTCACTTTAAAAAAAGACGACTAGCTTTAAGGAACAAGATCCTGAGAAAGTCGCTGAGTTTCTTGATATTTTGAATAGCCTAAAAGATTTACCAGTCGTATATATTGACGAAACAGGAATCGACCGCTACCTCTACCTCTATCGTCCTTATGCACGGGCTCCTAGAGGGGAGAAAGTCTATGAAAAGATTAGTGGACGGCGTTTTGAGCGGACTTCAATTGTTGCAGGACAAGTAGACGGAGAGTTTATAGCTCCTATGATTTACAAGGAAAGTATGGCGAGCGATTTCTTTGTGGAGTGGTTCAAAACGCAACTCCTGCCTGCTTTGAAGATACCTCACGTTATTGTAATGGATAATGCTAGTTTTCATCCACCTTATTCACCAGATTTGAATCCTATTGAGCAAGCTTGCGCTATCTTGAAAAAGAAAGTGAGGGATTTACTAAGAGAAATTCCAAATATTTTTGAATGTTTGGAACACTTTTTTAAAACGGCTCTATAATATTTGTAGTGGGTAAATCCCCTATGGATATTATGAAGCCTATTTTGTTGTAGAAAAAAAGTCCCATAAGATCTATAATGAAAAGCAACCAAACCATCATTAGAAAGAATCCTATGGAACAATTACATTTTATCACAAAACTACTCGATATTAAAGACCCCAATATCCAAATTATGGATGTTATTAATAGGGACACACATAAAGAAATCATCGCTAAATTGGATTATGAGACTCCATATTGTCCTGATTGCGGAAGTCTAATGAAGAAATATGACTTTCAAAAACCGTCTAAGGTTCCTTACCTTGAAACGACTGGTATGCCTACTAGAATTCTCCTTAGAAAGCGTCGATTCAAGTGCTATCAGTGCTCGAAAATGATGGTAGCTGAGACTTCTCTCGTCAAGAAGAATCACCAAATCCCTCGTATCATCAACCAAAAGATTGCCTAGAAGCTAATTGAGAAGACT